>JAFVZR010000111.1 GCA_017508065.1 Candidatus Methanomethylophilaceae archaeon | reverse complement strand
GCATCCACCCCGGCATCCTGGAGTTCGCGGATGACGTCCATGTGGTTGATCGAATCGTGGTTCCAGCCGAGGCGTATCTTGGCGGACACCGGGAGTCCGGACGCCCTCTTCACCCTGCGGACCATCTCGCCGCACTTCGCGGGTTCCCTCATCATGGCGGATCCGGCTCCGTTGCGGACGACCTTGGCCACGGGACAGCCCATGTTCAGGTCGATCATGTCCACGGTCGGATCCAGTTCCACCACCCTGTGAGCGGCCCTCTCCACGGCGTCCAGGTCCCCGCCGAAGAGCTGCACCGCCACGGGACGGTCCCTCCCCAGGTCCAGGTAGTCGAGGGTGCGGGGGTTGGAATGCAGAATGGCCATGGATGAGACCATCTCCGTGGTGGACAGGCCGATGCCGAAGGGGCGCATGAACTCCCTGTAGCTGCGGAACGTGAATCCGGACATGGGTCCGAGGACCACCCTGCCATCGAGTGAGAGGTCTCCTATCTTCCACATGGTCGGCGGGATTGGACAGGGTGTATAAAATACGGGGTGATTGGCACAGTTCCCTCGGGCCCTGGTTCCAGGACATAGTGGAAAGGGTCGCGTGGAGTCCCGTACTCCTTCACACCCTTGTGCGAGGTTGTGGCCCCCACGCTTAACAACCGTACACATCGATATTATTGGTTTTAATGTTTTTGTATTACGATTTCTGGGGATTTTATTATTGGAGTCAAACATCGGAAATGCACAGTTTGATCGTCGTTATCGACAATCGATGCAAATGTTGTGGATTTTATAAATTGCGATTGTGGGATGTGATTGGAGCCACAATGTTGATTTACGAATACGTGTGAACGCTTCATTGTGTATAGTTATTACAAAAAGGTTAATGTCGCATCTACATTCAGAATAATACACACAACAGGTTTATCTTTATGGTGATGGATTCGGTAGTGGGTATCCAAGTGAACACTGCAACGGACGTGGCCCGCTTCTTAGTCAAGGAATACATCTCGATGGAGAGGCCCACCACCAACATGAAACTTCAGAAGCTTCTGTATTTTGCATGGATTAGTTATTACAAGAAGAACCAGGGGTATCTCTTCAATGACCGTATCCTTGCATGGAGGCTTGGACCCGTTGTCAGGGATGTTTATGAGGAGTTCAGTGCATTCGTTGCCAACCCTATAACCTTCTGTGAGGAACCAGAAAACAGTCTGAGTGAAGAAGACAGGTTATTCCTTTCCGATTTTGCTAGGGAGAATCTCTTTGTCTCTGCCAGCTCCCTTGTAACCAGATCCCATCTCGACGGTAAACCCTGGAAGATGGCGTATGATGGCAGAAAGACCAGTACCATATCGTACGAATCCATCATAGAGTTGGAGTGCCAATGATACTTCCACTAGATGAAGAAATAGTGGTTTCCAATCGCAACAAGATGGTGAACCTTCTATTCAGGATGTCTAAGACTTCGGATATCTATTCCGATGATGATTCTGATTTGGAGGACATCATATCTGAAATCCAATCGATATACAGATCCGGCTATAGACACCTCTATTCCGATATATATCCCGTGATTGTGAATATCTACAACACGGGTGGTGAGGAGGCGTTGGAAATCCTATCTACCAATCTGGATGTTGTACGTCGTTATGTGGCGAAAAACGTGTCATCCGATGAACATGATGGTAAATACGATCCTGGTTTGTTTGGTCATGTACTGAAATTGTACGACCATGTGAGTATAGAAATTCAAAGACTCTTAGAAAATAAAAGAACCTATGCAAACATCAAGGAAATCTCCGATTCGATGTCTACATTGTACAGTAAATTCGATGACTTGGATAAACTCAATAGAGAACTCACCGAAACGTCGGACAAGCTTCTTTCCAAATTAAAGAAGATCCAACGGAAGGTCAAGAATCTTCAGACACAATCCATTGTCATTTTAGGTATATTCGCCGCCATAGTTATGGCATTTTCCGGTGGAATGACAATATTCGGCTCTTCTCTCGCAGGAATGATGGATGTCAATCCATACAAGATTGCATTCGTGGTGCTGCTGTGCGGTTTCATCGTATACAATATGCTTGCTGTTCTGATGGAATATCTGTACAGGATAGTATTCGAGTTATCAGAAGAGGAATCATCGGCATTCAGTCGTTTATGGCATGTTATATCGATCAATGCGATTCTGATATCCATGATGATTGTTGATTTGGTTGCCTGGAATTGCAGCGGTTTACCTTTGGTTTGAAAGCATCACGTTTCTTTCCCTGACATACCACATGTTTGATGTTTTTACGATTGTGTGTTTCGCATCGTTGGATGTGTGAGGGTTTCCTCACCCGAACACATGATATACGACCCGTCCCTACGGCATCCCCATGCCCGTTTTCGTCGAGCCCCGCGTATCCAACCCCGTCAGACAGAAGTTCGAGTCCTATCTCAGGTCGGCCATGGCTTACTGTTCTGCCCGTGGTCTGGAACTCCGTTTCGAGGCTGTGGGACTTACGGATCGCGGTATCGTCACCACCGAGGGCGGACCCCGTGACGGTTTCAGGTTCGGGTACAGTCTCGTGCCCACGGGCACCGAGGTCCCGGACCCATGGGGGGTGGGGGACCTGGTCTACGCCGCATTGGGGGATTCCGTATGGAACACCGCAGACAGGGATGTGGAGGAGAGGGACGACTGCTTCGTGCTGCGCCTCAGGGACAGGAACGATCCCAAGAAGGTCCATGTGTGCGAGGTCTCCGTCGCCATGAGGGACGAGGAGGGTTCGTTCGTGATCAGGCGTCGCGATCAGACCAACGGGGCATGCGGGTTCCATGTTGTGGAGGGCATCGCCGGTTTCGACGGGATGGTTGCCGCTTTGCATCCGGAGGAGAAACCTTCGAAGGCTGTGAGGCGTGCCTGTCTCAAGGCCATGACAGAGGATCCGGGGAAGTGCACCGCGGTCGTGTATGCGGAGGTCGTCAGGGACCTATATGCCAACATGGGTGTAGATGCCTGATTACACCACAAATCATCTAAACATTTAAAATGAACATTTATAATATGCAGTCATGGATTTTTTATCCACATCAAGCCCATTGGCGGTATTGAGAACTAGGTCTTATTGGATTTTCGTCGTGAATGCGTCGATGTTCATGTCTTCCCTATTGCATATCACCGGAATCCGCTATGTAGAGGGATTTGAGGCTTTAGAATCATTCTACAACAGTCTAGTTATAGTGATTTCATTGTTCAATGGTTCCGCAACGATGAATGATTGTGGATTGTATTTTTCGAATTATATCATAAACGATAGTTGTTTGGCCGGATTGTATCCCGAGTCATTTTGCACCATAGTAACAGGGTTCACTATGTTGTATAACCTATACGTCATGATAGTGAGCGAACACAACATCCTCTTACCTGAGGAAATCAAAGCGAAATACAGGATACATTTTCCGACAATTTGGGATGTATTCCGTCCTGGTTTTGTTAAATAAATGGTATCACCATTAGCAAAACTCATTACTCTACGAATTCATTTCCAATCGTGAACCCCCGTACCGAATCAGCCTTCACCAACACGGTCGCCCCTCTAGGCGATGCCCTTCTGGAATCATTCTCACGCGCCGAACGCGTGGACATGGCGGTGTCGTTCCTGATGGAGACGGGACTGTCGAAGGTCATGCAGGCCCTCACCGATGCCCTGGAGCGCGGTGCGACCATCAGGATGGTCACCGGCACCTACCTTGGAATAACGAGCCCCTTCGTGCTGGAGGAGCTCCTCCGTCTCGAAGGCGATCTTGAGGTCCACGTCTTCTCCGGCGACGTGTCCTATCACCCCAAGGCCTATATATTCCACGGTCCAGACTGTGATGAGGCGTTCATAGGTTCCTCCAACCTCTCCCGTTCGGCCCTGACCGAGGGCGTGGAGTGGAACTACAGGCTCAGAAGGTCCCTGGACCCGCAATCATTCGATTCCTTCCAGGCCGAGTTCGACCGTCTGTTCCACAGGTGCTCTGAACCCCTTACCGGGGAGTTCCTCACGGAGTACAGGAGGGATTGGAAGAAGCCGCCGATAAGATCCATGCCCAGGAAGGGGGTCTTCGAACCGAGGGGTCCGCAGATATCCGCGTTGAATTCGTTGGCGGCCACACGCGAGGACGGGATGGACCGTGCCCTTCTCGTGATGGCCACCGGTGTAGGGAAGACCTTCGTGGCGGCATACGATTCACGTGACTACAAGAGGATTCTCTTCGTGGCACACAGGATCGAGATCCTCAATCACGCCAGGGCGGTGATGGCTTCTCAGTAAGTGAGAGCTCTGTAACGTCATCCACGATACCAAGTGTGAACTGTGGCTTTGG
>JAFVZR010000110.1 GCA_017508065.1 Candidatus Methanomethylophilaceae archaeon | reverse complement strand
TGGTATTATTAATTCAAAAAAATGGGCATTTGCCGCTAATGCGAATCCAATCAGTATTCATCATATTTCTTATTTGAACCCTTTGCCAATTCGACTGGGTACTTCTTACGGTTCTTATCGATCTTCCCCTCCAATTCTGATGAAAGGTCGATATCATTCATCTGTGCGAAACGCAACACGAAGTACAATGTGTCACTCAGTTCCCCTACAATCCTCTCACGTCTATCCGAATTCATCATCTCTTCAATCTCGGACTCGTTCTTGAAACGAATGAGTTGAAGGAGCTCAGAAGCCTCTGTGACGATACCGATGGCAAGATCCTTGTTGTTATGGAATTGATCCCAATCACGTTCCTCACAGAATCCACGGACCATCTCTTTGAGATCAGATATTGTAGAGGTATCGTCTGTTGGTGACATGATTCCCGATTGTATTCCATCAAGATATAATCACATGGTCGAGGTTGTACGCTATTGGAACTTTCAGTCATACCCTCACTAATCGGAGGGTTAATAGTGTCGTCCGCATGTCCGGTTATCATGAGGATATCCACATTCCCTTTCGACAAGGATGGAAGGGAATCACTCAGGTCCGATGAGGCAGGGACGGATTGGCCGGTCGTGTACATAATCAGAAACGATTCGGAAGCATACATCGGTGAGACCTGTAGCATGCATAACCGTATGCAGCAGCATCTTCAGAACGGTTCCCGCAGATCGTTGAAGGAATTGAGTGTTATATCCGATGAAAGGTTCAACAAATCCGCTGTTCTCGATATAGAGCAGATGCTCATCCGTCATTGCGGTGCAGATGGCAGGTTCAGGTTACAGAACATAAGTGCTGGTCAGTCTGCCAGTCATCAGTACTATCAGCGTGAGATGTATGCACGCATGCTTCCGGAGATCTGGGAGAGGATGAAGGAACATGGCCTTGTCAAGTCCGATCTGGATTCTGTTCGCAACAGCAACCTGTTCAAGTATTCCCCATACACATCCCTGACTTCGGAACAGATGACAATATGTGGTGAGGTCCTCTCGGATATTTTGGAAAAACTATCTGATGGCAAGAACGGTAGGGCTGTGATACATGGTTCCGCAGGAACGGGGAAGACTGTTCTTGCAATCAACATGATGTTCACTTTGTCCAATCTCGGATCCTCTGATTTTGATGTGGATGTGGGTATGGATATGGAATCCGGAGATTCCACGGTTATGCGCAGGTTGTCACACTACGTCAAGGAACACGGATACCTGAAGATCGGTTTGGTCGTCCCTATGACCTCCCTCCGTAAGACCTTGGAGATAGTATTCCGTGATTCTGGAAACGGGTTGACAAAGCAGATGGTATTGGGGCCCTCGGAGGTTGTCGACGGCGATTATGATGTCTTACTGGTCGATGAGAGTCACAGGTTATCCCGTCGCAGGAACATATCGTACATGGGTTCATACGATAATGTGTGCCACAGATTGGGGATGGATCCCGCAGAGTGCACCCAATTGGATTGGATCGTAGCCAGTAGCAGGTATACCGTATTGTTTTATGACGAGGATCAGACCGTGAAGGGTTCCGATATAACGTCAGAACAGTTCGAAACCATAATCGGAGATGATAGGATGGAGTTCAGGCTCACCTCCCAACTCAGATGTGCATCCGGGGATGAATATCCGCTCTATCTAGACAGGGTCTTCAGATGTGTACAGGCTCACAGAGAAGGTTTCGATGGATATGATCTCCGTTTGTTCGACGATGTTGGAATGATGGTGGATTCGATAAAGGATCTTGATGGAGAATATGGATTGTGTCGTACTGTTGCGGGATATGCTTGGAAGTGGATCTCCAAGGGTTTGACCAGGGAAGAGGTCTTGGATCAACATCTGGAGGATATCGTCATCGGGGAGCACCGTTACATATGGAACATGCAGAATGTTGAATGGATCCTCCGTGAGGGTTCCGTTGATGAGATCGGTTGTATCCATACTACACAGGGGTATGACCTGAACTATGTCGGTGTGATTCTGGGGCCCGAGATCGATTACGACGAATCTAAAGGGGAGATCATAATCCATCCGGATAGGTTCTATGACAAATACGTGAAACAAGGGGCTGATTACGAGACTTTGAAACGCTACATCATAAACTCCTATCGTGTGATGATGACACGTGGAATCAAAGGTTGTTACATCTATGTGTGTAATCCAGCATTGAAGAAGTATCTTCAGCGTTTTCTTTGATTCTGGTCAATGGTATTATCGTTGATATATTACTTATTGACCCTGACATATCTTGTTGACTTGGACCCACCGATTCTCATCAATTCTCCGGAATCACACATTCTCTTCAAAACCCTCGAAACAGTTGATTCGGATATATCTGGGAACATGGAACACAGGTCGCGTTTCGATACGTGTATGGTGCACATCCGAAGGAACGATTCCAGTGCATCAGAGCCCTTGCGTCTGCCCATCTCCGTCCCGAGGTTCAAGTTCAGTTCTCTGTAACATAGGAACAGTTGGTCCAGGAAATACGATATAAATGGGCGGTAATCGCAGTCGTTCTCGAACCAACCCACTTGGGATTCCTCCAGGGCCTTGTAGTAGTATGTCTTACTGGAGTTGATCTTCGATTCCATCGACACGTATCTGCAGATGTCGTATCCTTCCTGATACAGGAGCAACGTGGTTAACAATCTGGACATTCGTCCGTTACCATCGGGGAACGGATGTATCCTCAGGAAATCCATTATGAAGCATGGTATGAGCAGCAGTTTATGGATGTCCACATCATCACGGACCTCCCAATAGGACATCAACAGTTGATCGATGCTCTTTTCTGTCTCTGCGGCCGATACGGTACGGTACATGTCGGTTATGGTGCCATCAGGTCCTCTGTCGATGATGACATTGTCCCTTTTCTTGAAACCGAATGGACCATCTCCTGTGCTGGACTTCAGCATGTTGTACAATTCGAGGATGAACTCCTTGTTCAAGATGATGTTCTCATGATTCAGGTGTATGAACCTGAGTGCATCACGGTATCCTGCGATTTCGCACTCATCATGCCCAATGGGTGATACCCTTCCAGACACTAATGCAACTAACCTGTCCTCGGTGGTCCTTATACCTTCTATCGCATTGGAGTCCATGACCGACATCAGTATGGCACGGTTCTCCAGGGC
>JAFVZR010000010.1 GCA_017508065.1 Candidatus Methanomethylophilaceae archaeon | reverse complement strand
ACTTCGAAGGAATATTATTTCGATCCGTCATGGACCGAGTTCTACGGAGCATTCGACGGCGATCGTCTCGTCGGTGCTAGTGCACTGTTCTACAATCCTTTCGAGTTCGGGGAGAGTGTTGGTCAGATAAACGAGTCCACCGACGGTGTGGCCGAGGTGGGAAGGTCCATGGTGCATCCCGATTACAGAGGGCAGAATCTCCTTGCCACCATCAACAAGGAACTTATCTCCGTTGCCAAGGAGAAGGGATTGAGGTTCCTGTTGGCCACCATCCATCCCAACAACGTACCGAGTCAGACCTCTTTCAGGAAACTCGGATTCGTGAAGAGGACCACCTACTTCAAGAGTGACGGTTTCGTCAGGGATGTGTACACCTTCGACCTGTGATCAGACTCTGCTGAACTTGTCACGGTTGTACCATACGAACCCGAGGATGACGAATCCGATGATCAACGGTACGAACATGGTGGCCATGCCTATGCTTGGCATGAGAATGAAGGACACTACCGCACTGATCATCAGTATGGCGAATGCGACAATAACGATCGGCCAGGCGTATCTCGTCCATTTTCCTAGGTCTTCATCGGACATGGTATCGCTCCGAGAATGTGTTGCGGATACATAATTTGCACGGATCAGAATCCGTTGAACTTGTCACGGTTGATGTAGAGGAACACGAACAGTACAACTCCCGCACCTATCGGTATGAACATCGATGCTCTCCCGATATAGGGTTCCGCGAGGGACGCTATACCGACGCAACCCATCAGTATCAACAGCTCCAGCAACAGGATCAGGAAGCTGTACTTCGTCCATTTGCCCTTTCTGATCCTGTAGTTCTTCGCCATGGTATCACTCGTGTATGGTGTGTGAGGGTACCAAGTACCCCAAGATTCAGTCTTCCATCATCCATTTAGCCAGGAGTTCGATGGGAGCATCCTTGGGTGCGACGAATCCGTTCATCCTGGCCCATTCTGCGGATACGGTGAAACAGGTGGATCTGAGCACGTATCTCCACTCCTTCTCGTAACCGAGTCTCCTTACGGCGTCGTTGAACTTGTCCAATCTCTTGGTACGGGATGATAGTGCGTATCCGAGGACCTTCGCATCCTTCACGGAGTTTCTGTGAGCGGCGAACTCGGTCATGATCTTGTTGAGGACCTGTGCCTTGGACGTCCTGATCATCAGGTATCTCTCGGGTTCGTCCTTCATCTTTCCGTCATGGTCGCGACGTGCCTTCTTCTCCTTCAGATCATAGTAGAAGTCCGCAGGGATGTCAGTGAGGAACGCGGTCATGATCTCCTCGATCTCCTCGGTGCTCATGACGTTCTCAGTGGATGCCCTCTCCATGTTCCTGAGGGCCTCGTTGACCTCGTCCACGTCGTACTGGAGGTATTCCTCGTTGAACCAATCGATGACGTACTCGTAATCGGGGTGCAGGTAATCCTCCATTATGTCCAATTTCTCAAGGAATCCTCTGGATCCTCCGGACTCTTCCGGGGGGCAGTCGTTCTGGTATTTCACCACCTTGGGGAAGTTGTCCGTATAGTCATCGAGGTCCTTCAGGAATCTGATGTGGTGGACCCATTCGCTCATGGAGTCATAGGTGTACTTGATCCTACGACCTGCATATTTGGAGAGGGGGGTGACTTCCTCGAAGGCACACTTGAGACCGAGTTCGGATTCGTCCGTATCTCCGGGGACGATACGCATTCCATCATCCTTGATGACGAACTCGTGAAGATGTTCATCCTTCCATCCCATAGCGACCTGAATGATCTTGTGGAGGTCTGCGAACGTGACATCCTTGGGGACTGCGATGGTCCTGGTGATGAACGGTTTGATTCCCTTCAATGTGACCTTGAGTTTGTATGCGGACATAGGTGCTGGTATGTCGTTCCTGGAATATAATATTATAAATCCTATATGGAAGTAGGATATTCAATATCGTCAAAAACCAATCGTGGAGTGATATTGAAATCGATTTCGAATTTGAGCGTATCAGAAGTGCGGTAAGTGGAGATATGGGGAGTAAATGTCCCCGGATGGGTACGGGGCACATGTACGAGCGCAATAGTATGGGCGTATCCGTTTCTTCTCACACCTCTTCCTCAGTTTCGTTCGATACACTATGGGGTTGTAGGTTATTCCTACAATTTAGATATGTATTAAAGGATATTTAACCGTTTGGTATCCTCTCTGAATCTAAGCGAAAATGAAAAAAAAGTGAAAGTGAGCCGGATCGCTCCGGCCGTTTATGATTACCTTCAGAGGTCCAATTCTTTGTCGGGATTCTCGTGGATCTCAGCTGCTGCGGTGAAGTATGCATCCGCAGAGGAGTTGAGAGCAGTCTCAAGGGAGTCCTGGATGACTCCGATGATGAATCCGATAGCGATCAGCTGAGCCGCGATGGTGTCGCTGATTCCCAACAGGGAACATGCGAGGGGGATCAGGAGGAGGGATCCTCCGCCGACTCCGGATGCTCCGCAGGCTGCGAATGCAGACACGATACAGAGCAGGATCGCCATGTAGATGGGGACATCGACACCGAGGGTGAATGCTGCTGCAAGGGTCATGACGGTGATGGTGATCGCTGCACCGTTCATGTTGATGGTCGCTCCAAGGGGGATGGAAGTGGAGTAAAGCTCCTTGTCGACACCCATCTTCTCACAGAGTGCAAGGTTCATGGGGATGTTCGCTGCGGAACTCCTGGTGAAGAATGCGGTGACCGCACTTCCCTTGATGCATGCGAACAACAGAGGGTAGGGATTGCGGCGGGTGACGATGAACACTATCAAAGGATTAGTGATGAACATGACGACCAACATCGCTGCAACGAGGAGAAGGATGAGGTGACCGTAATCGGCGAAGATCTCCATTCCGTTGTTGGAGATGGACTCATAGATGAGACCGAGGATTCCGAAGGGTGCGAAACTGATGATTCCCCTGATGACCTTGACGAGGGTATCGGAGACGTCCTCGCACATCTTGAGGGTTCCCTCGGATGCGGTGGTCCTGAGGATGATACCGACGATGACTGCCCAGAAGAGGATTCCAAGATAGTTTCCGGTCATCAATGCCTCGATGGGGTTGCAGACCAGTTTCAGAAGGAGACCTGAGATCAGATCGTAGGCACTGTCGGGTGAACCGGTGGTGCTCTCAGGAGGAACGATCAATGCGATATCGGCGGGGAACCCGAAACTGATGAGGGTGGCGACGATGGCGGAGATGATCGTACTGACGATGTACAGGATGATGACCAATCTGAACCTGGGCCCGATACCCTTTCCTGATTTGGAGAGGGATCCGATCACGAGGAACAGGACCAAGAAGGGTGCGATTGCTTTGAGTGCACCGATGAACAATGCTCCCAGGATCGGAATGTATTCGTTTCCGGGGACGATCAGTGCAAGTACGAGACCTATCAGCAGACCACCGATGATACGGTAGACAAGGCTGATCGACTCCCATTTATCATATACTTGTTTAATTCCCATGGTATTGGTTGGGTGTATGTCTGGAATCTATTAATGGATAATGAATAGTGAACCGCTGGGTATACTAGGTTCACTTGTCGGCCAGAGTGTCCAGGTTCTTCTCGCTCTTCTTGAAGTCACGGGCCTTGTGTTCGAAGACCCAGTCGTTGACCTCCGTGATGGCGATGTCACCCAACTGGTGGAACAGTATCAGGCGGTCGTCGATACCGTCGGTAGCGCTCGGGTTCTGGCACATCCTCTCGTACTCTCTCGATGCGGTGGTGAACATCCTCTGCTTGGCATCGATCTCGTTGGGGGTTCCGCCGAACACACGGTCCTTGGAGTACGTGACGTACATCCCCGCGGCGACGGTAACGATCATGATGATCTTGATTATGTTCTCCAGACTGAAGACGAATGCACCGTGGAGTCTGATACCGAGGAGTGAGAATCCTTCCCAGTCATAGAACACGATCTCGTCGAACAGTATGTCCGTGAGGAACAGCAGTCCCGAAAGCAGAAGTGTGGCTCCCGATATGGCGAGCGCCATCTTCTCCCTGCTTCCCAGGAGTTTGGAGTTGGTGATCTTCTTCTTGGAGTGGTACAGTTCCTGCCCTCTTACCCAGCATTGGTATCCGACATCCAACGTGTCCACGCCGTACGGGATGTAGTTGTCGCGGTTGGCGAAGTTCGCACCCCATCCTTTGATGACCGCACGTACCCACATGAGCTCGTTACGCATGTATCCGTACGACGGTGCAGCGAACGGGTCCCTTATACCCATGATTGAACGGTAGTATTCCACGCGATAGTATTCGGAAATGCATCTGTAATCGATGTATCTATGGAAACTGCGGTCCGTCTTATGTTTCACGGAGTACAGGAATAGAATTCCTGCGGCTATGGTGTACATGATGTTGATGATCAACGGTGCATTCGCCAGCATCAACAGGCTGAACAATGCGGTGGATATGACCGTGAACTCACCAAGATGGAACAGTTCGTCCTTGGTGATGTTCTGGCACTTCATCGATAGGTTGTCGGATATGCTGTACCTGCATGCCATCGCATCGAAGGATCTGCATGTCTGCAGCTTCTCGGCGTTCTTGTAATGCTCTCCGGGTGTGGTGACCTCCTCCTTGTACTCGTGCAGGTAATGGTAGTTCCTGGGGGCACTCCCTTCGATCATGGACCTTCCTTCTTCGCTGAGTCCGAAGGTGACGTCGGATACCCTTCCGTCCATGGAGTGTTCGTATCCGATCATATCGCAGAATTCCTTGTTGAAGGAGTCCATGTACCTGAACAACCTGGGATAAGGTTTGGGAAGTTTATCGTAGAGGTTCACCTTTCCCCAGGATCCGAATTCGTGTACGGTACTGGGTCTGTCCTTGGAACCTCCGTAGATGAACAGTTCGAATATGTTGTCCGTCTCTCCTTCGTACCCGGATACGGAATCGGGGAGGATGAATCCGGAGATACCGGTCTTCTTCATACCGCTGGGTCTTTCCCTGTCACACTCTATCCAATACACGGGACAGTCGTCCGGCATGTCGAAGTAGCTGACCCTTTCTGATTCGCAGTTTGTGGTGAATTTGATGCTGAATCTCTTCTTGAGGTCGGGTTTGATACCGTGCAGTGCCATGTCGGTCGTGTCGAATGCGCCGCCGTTGAACTTACCGTCCTTCCCGTCCCATACGGAGATCAGAAGGTGGGAGTGGACGATCAGCTCTATCGCAAGGAAACGGTAGGACTCGGGATCGTCCTCGTCCAACCCCAACACGTAGGGATCGAAGCACCTCTTATGTGCCAGCACCCTGTCAACTTCGGAGATGTCACGTCCGGGTCTCGCATCCATGTACGTGTAGAAGTCCATGGGGAACACGGGTGCTATGAACGCACCCTCCTCCAAGGCTATCCTGGTGGCGAACATGTCCATGCCCTCGTCCAAAGCTGTAAGGAAAACGATACGTGTGTAAGGGTTGGTGTCCCTGAGGGTGGATATGACCTTCCTTATCTCGGATTCGATATGTTCGTGATAGTCGGGATT
>JAFVZR010000109.1 GCA_017508065.1 Candidatus Methanomethylophilaceae archaeon | reverse complement strand
TCCCCTGTCGTCATACAAGTCAATTACGTCCTCGTATTTTGGCATTTCATACCTCCGTTTTAGTTATAATCGAGCAAAAAAGTCGAGCTTTTTCGCCCTTCCCTTGCACTTCCGATATTCACATTCTCAAATATAAAGACTACACTCTGGTGGTAATTATCCATCCATATGGTCAGAACGACGTACTAAATGATGATTACTGACCTATATTTCCTGTGGAGATTTACGAATAACGCACTCTACGTTACTGTTTTCGTTCCGATTCGCAGATGCAAAATATAAACTGTTTCGTTTTACGTTATATATCATGTCGGATTGGAGACATTAACCGGTTTTTACCCTCCACCCTAGAACCGTATCCGAGGATGGAGGGAATTGCACGAATCCGAGCTCAGAGTCTGGGCTCGCGGACGGGCCAGTTACCGTACAGACGGGGGCCCTCGCGCTCATGGTCCATGGTCATGACCTCCAGACCGGGGACCACCATACGGACCACGGGGACGCCGATCTCCTCGCGTGTGAGATCCACACAACAGACCATGTCGAACCCACGGTTCATGAGCTTCTCCAGAACGACCTCGATGTCGTCGAGGACGTAATCGGTCGCCTCGTTCCTCATCTCCGAGAGTTTGATGGTCCTCTTGGAGGGTCCGTACCACATCCTGTTGATCTTCTTGATCCTCTCGTAACCCATGTCCTGCGTCTTCTTCTGCAACTGGGCATTGATCTTGACGCCATGCTTATGGGTGGTCCTGCTCTGTGCGACCTCCGTGAGTGCGCGTATGCATGCTATCTCTGGATCCAGATGTGTTCCTACACCGATCGTTAGGAGTTCGGGATCCTTCGATACCGTATCGTCGGCAGCGGCACCGATAGTGGGAATACCGATGTCCGATGTGAGATCCTTCAGGTGTATCTCTATGCCGTTGTCCTCGAACTGGTCCAGGAGACGTCTGGAAACGCCTTCCGTATCCACCTCTATATCCGCATCGGAGTACTCGTTGAACTCCGCGATGGACCATGCATCCCTCTCCACGAGTTCGAACAGGGCATGGAGGATGGCCTCCTCCATCGTATTACCGGAAGCGATCCCGTTGGTGTGGAATCTGGTCAACTGCAGGTCGGTGTCGGGATAATATGGGTAGAAGGCCTCGCATGCCGGGACCCAAACGGGTTGACCGCGGAACATCTCGAATCCTTCGACCCATGCGATCTCCGCACCCTTGGCGTACTGTGCGATACTGGGGGAAAGGTTCAGTTCGAACGGGTTGACCGCAAGACCGTTCGCACTCGCCTGTTCGAACGTCCCGTAGACTATGTCATCGTCCTCCCTCTGTTCGGCACAGTACCTCTCCAGGGCCTCCATCACCGCGGATGCCATGGCCTGCTCCCTCGTAGCGCCCTTACCGTTGTAGTTCCCGAACGTGCCCTTGGCGGTCATGTCCCTGTGGACGGAGAACACCGGGATCCCCAGATTGTCCAGTTGGGTGATCTCCTCCAACGGCCTCATGCCTGCCTTCTCCAGGAGCGGGAGCGCTCTTCTGACGGTCTCTTCGGGGGTCACTGTCCTGATTCCCGTGACCGGGGAAACTTTAGGGCATCTTTCCAATCTGAGCATGTTATCACCTCTCTCCGGGAACGGGGAACGTGCTCAGATAAAGGTCCAAGTCAGCGTTCTTGTTTATTGGAAGTTCCTCGACCAGGATGTCGACCTCGACGTTCCTGACACTCGGCATCTTCAGCAGTTTGCTCTGGATCATCTCGTACAACTCGTCAACGTTGCGTGTGAACACCTCGCACACGATGTTGTGGTCACCGAACGATTTGTAGATGGTGGAGATCTCAGGGTACGCCCTCAACTGTTCGATGATGATGGAGACGGGGCTTCCGATGATCTGGATGGAGACCATCGACTTCATAAGACTCAACTTGTTGACATCTATGTTCAGAGAATAACCGGTGATGTAACCGTCCTCCTCCATCTTCGCGACCCTGCGACTGACGGTGGCCTTGGACGTCTTGAGTTCCTCGCCGATCGAACCCATCGGTTTCCTAGAGTCCAATTTCAATGCCTTGAGAATCTCCACATCCTTGACATCGAGCAATTCCGTCATAGGACAGGATATGGGCGTTCGGATTGTTAAAGTGTTCCCCTCGTTGAAAATGGCCTTTCGTTCCGTACGGAACGAAAGGCCATTTTCAACGAGGGGAACACTTTAACAATCCGAACGCCCATATCCTGTCCTATGAC
>JAFVZR010000108.1 GCA_017508065.1 Candidatus Methanomethylophilaceae archaeon | reverse complement strand
CTGACCTTAACTAACGATGTCTGAAAATTTCCTCTGACCTTAATGTTCGAAAATCGACGAAGACGCTACGGAGCATGATGACGGATTGTCCGCCCCATTAGAACCCAACATTCGGATTAGTGAGGCGGACATTGAGCCCAGTGGACTCATACCCTACGTTTGATCCTGTACGCGGCCAATGCGAAGAACAGTACCGTGACACCGAACACGTAGACCAACATCATCGGTTCGGAGAGCATAATATCACCGATGTACAGATCGAATCCCATGTCGCATCTGAACGATCCGATCTCGGATGCGGGAACGCCTGCGAACGCCTCGTCCAACGCATCCTGTGCCAAGGAATCCCTGAACAGTGCTGCCATCTGACTCGCAGGAACGAACGTGGATATCGTCTGCATCGCAGCGGGCATCGTACCTGCGGGCATGTAGATCCCGGCAAGGAATCCGATCAGTACGCTCACGACCGTGAAGAATCCGGAGAACGCACCGGTACTCTTCAGGAACGATGTGAGGGCGTACATTATTATGGATGCCGACAGGGACGATGGTATCAGCAACAGGACGGTGGTCAGTATCCCGGTCAGGGACAACGGACATCCGGTCGCGAAGAGGTAGACGAGACATATAACCAACGTTATCGCACTCATGACGAGACCGACACCGAACGTACTGAGGACGTAGCCCATGGATATCCTCCATGGACCCATGGGCGTCACCAGCACATCCCTGTCACGACCGTCCGCACGGTCCTCTATCATGGTCTGCAACGCACCCGCACATGTCGTCACGGGAACGATGCCCAGTATACCGGCCATCACCCACGAGTCTATGAGGTTGGACATACCGGGGATGTCGGGCCATGAGTCTATGAGCATGTCCCTCAGGAATATCAGGTACAGCAGAACTACTATCAACACTCCCATCAGGGAGAAGAACACGCTCTCCCTGTCACGGAAGTAACAGAGGATGTTACGTTTGGCCAATGCCAATGACGGGTCCATCACTCGTCACCTCCTGTTATCGATACAAAGGCCTCGTCCAAGGTACCGGTACGCACCTCGAACGAATCTATCATATCCTTGACCGATCCGATTATCGGGATCGCATCCAACGTGGATGTCAGCTCTATCGTAAATGTGCCCCTGGCCTCGTTGAAGGCTATGCCCATATCCGACAGATACTTAGCCATGGCTTCGGGCTGCTTGGCCACCAGGACCATCCTGTCGCGGCTGTAGGTATCCTTAAGTTGTTCCGGGGTACCGCGGACGGTGATGTTCCCGCGATCGATGATTATGACGTCGTCCGCGTTGGAGGCCTCCTCCATGTAATGCGTTGTCAACAGGACGGTGATGCCCTTCTCCCTGTTGAGCCTGAACACCGAATCCCAGATGACCTTACGCGTGTGTGGGTCTAGACCGGAGGTGGGTTCGTCGAGGATCAGGAGACGCGGGGAATGCACCAATGCACGTGCTATGTCCGCCCTGCGCCTCTGTCCGCCGGACAGCGTACCATATCTTTGATCCATGAAATCCGAGCAATCCGCATCCTTCATCGCCCTATCGACGGCGGAACGTACATCCTTCAAGGAGTACATGGAAGCACGTATCGTCAGATTCTCCCGGACAGTGAGCTTGGGATCCAACATGGAATCCTGGAACACGACCCCGATGTCGTCACGTATGCCAGGATCCGATACGTCACGACCGAATATCCTCACGGTACCGGAGTCCCTGCCCAACAATGAGCAGATAATCGATATGGTGGTCGATTTACCTGCACCGTTAGGCCCCAGGAATGCGAAGAATGACCCCTCGGGCACGGAGAACGATATGCCATCCACCGCACGTAATTCACCGTACGTCTTGACCAGGTCATGAACCTCTATCGCATCCATGTTATCGACATGTAATACGCGTTCGGATTTATCCAATTACCTCTTTGACACTTTAGTGGGCCAGCAGTTTTTAAGACCATAGTAAGGATGTATTCATCTTGCAGCGACGACTTTTTGTTCCTTTTCGACAGTCGTCGGAAAGGAACATCTCACAATCGTCGGTGTACACGAACACTCCGACCACGGGATCATGGATGTCTCCGACAGTGAACTCTGCCATACAGTTATCGTCAGCGAACATCAATGCGACGAGGTCGAGGTACTGTGCGATGCATATCGCATCACCTATCGAATGCGTTGCCACCGAAGACAAACCGTATATCCCTAGTATCCTTCCTTCACACATGGATGTCAAGACATTCCTTTCCGTCAACGGCCCTGGACTTCTGATCAGTCTGCTCATAGCAGGTTGTTCCTGGGCATTGGTACTCAATATCGATGTGTTGACAGTCATAGGTGCCCCGATCATCGCCATCGTAGCAGGAATGATCATATTCATATTGGCAGGACGCATGGGCGTGACGCTGCCGAAAACATCGTTCACATCGAAGTACGTACTTCAATTCTCCGTAGTGCTGTTGGGATTCGGTCTGAACCTCCGTACGGTGATGAATGTTGGACTGACCTCCCTACCCGTGATCGTCTCCACCATATCGATATCGTTGATCATGGCCTATCTGATGTACAGGCTACTCCATTCGGATACCAAGACGTCCACGTTGGTCGGTGTGGGTTCGTCCATATGCGGAGGTTCCGCCATAGCCGCCACAGCCCCGGTGATCAGGGCTGAGGACCATGTGATCGCACAGTCGATATCCGTCATATTCCTATTCAACGTCATAGCGGCATTGGTGTTCCCCACATTGGGTACGATGTTGGGCATGACCGATGAGGGATTCGCACTGTTCGCAGGTACCGCGATAAACGATACCTCGTCGGTGACGGCTGCGGCCGCCACATGGGATTCCATGCACGGTACCGGACATGCCGTGTTGGATTCCGCCACCATCGTGAAGCTGACCAGGACACTGTTCATCATACCCATCGTCGTCGTGTTGTCATTCGTCGTGGCCAAGAGGGAGTCCGAGGGTTCGTCGGTAAGGAGTTACGTCAAACGCGCGTTCCCCAAGTTCATCGCGTTCTTCGTTCTAGCATCGTTGGTCACTACGGTGACAACCTCCATCCTGTCCGGGGATGCTTTGACCGTTGCGGACGATTGCTTCTCTTCGTTGAAGATGGTGAGCTCCTTCCTCATCTCCACAGCCATGGCCGCCATCGGACTGAACACGGACATCGTGAAGCTTGTTAGGACCGGGGGCAGGACATTGCTGATCGGCGGGGCGTGCTGGATCGCCATCATATGCACGAGCCTTCTCGTACAGTCTCTCCTCGGCATATGGTAAGTACCATACTATCCTACTAAGGATTTAGGTTATAAACGGCGATTACATTACTCCCAACATGAAGTTTGCAATCACATACATGGGCGGATACGTCTTCCAGCACTTCGGACAGACGAGACAGTTCAAGGTATACGACACCGACAGCGGAGAGTCCTCCATCCTCGATTCCGGAGAGTACTCTCACGGATCCCTCGCCACCCTCCTCGAGATGAAGGGCGTTCAGGCACTCCTCTGCGGAGGTATCGGTGACGGTGCGAGGAACATGCTGAAGAGCAGGGGCATCGAAGTCTATCCCGGACAGCAGGGTGACGTGGACGAGGTCGCCAAGGCATTCATGGACGGAAAGATCGTCCAGCAGCACAAGTGCACCTGCAACCACGACCACGAATGCCACTGCCACGACTGATCTCAGTCGTACAGTACGAAACCATAGAGGGTGATCGAGTCTCCGACCGGTTCGGGTTGGATACCGACATCCTCTAGATACTTGTTCATCATTATCCCGTAGGGACTCACGGAACTGACCTGGAACTGTGGGAACCTACATCCCTTCCCTTCATCGCAGGCGCAGTTCGCACAGTATCTGCACGGACCATCGGCGAGAGGCAGATTGCGTATGTTGCTTCCTGAAAGCGAAACGTGTATGTCGCGACAGATCCGCTGCATCTCGGAGAGACAGACCTCCGTCTTCTCCTTGTCCTTCAGATCGACAACGTACCTCTTAATGACCAACATCGCCCTGGGGAAGGATTCCAAACGTTCGATACAGACCTCCGGCGGATCGGCACGGGGAGGACAGGTACAGGACTTGCCGTAGTTCCCGCAGACGTTCTCCTTACAATATCCGCGGCATACCTCGATGGAATCGACGGTTGCCCTGGGGGCGGGAAGGTCGTAGATGACCTCGCCTTCAAACACGGATTCAACCTGTTCACGAACGAACTCGAGATCGGTCATAAGATGGTATTGCTCTACCAGTATATCAGTATGGTTTGTCTGGCTATGTGTATGACGGAGAACCGATAGCTTCTCTGAATGAACGATCGGGTAGGTTGACACGATGGAGATACGTGTCCTCCATACCTCAGTCATAATCCATTGGACATATCCAATAAATTCTGGTTTGGTTATCCTTGAACAATATGCCCAGCATAGAAACATGAGGGCCTTTACCAATTCTCATACTATCGGGCGCAAAGATGTATAGTCAGAAAACATTGGAGATATCCAACGAATTCTGGATGGATAAAATGTACATCAGAAGAGAGGCATACCTGTCAAAACTGAACAGATTGAAACACAAAGGTGGTGTGAAAATTATCACAGGCCTAAGACGTGTAGGTAAGACCCATCTGTTATTCAATCAGTTCTACTCGGAACTGCTTTCCTCCGGAGTTCCTGAAGACCACATAATCCGCATCGGACTGGAT
>JAFVZR010000107.1 GCA_017508065.1 Candidatus Methanomethylophilaceae archaeon | reverse complement strand
TCATGCCCATGTGCCCTAGGTCTCGCCACACCTCTTGCTATAACAGTGGGGTCGGGGAGGACCGCCGAACACGGGATTCTGTTCAGGAATGCGGCATCCCTTGAGAAGGTCGGAAGGGCAGACTCCGTGATCCTAGACAAGACAGGTACGCTCACATATGGGCAACCGGAAGTCGTCGGATACACGGGGCCTGCGGAATTGCTCCCCATCATCGGTGCTGGCGAATCGATGTCCGAGCACCCTATAGGAAAGGCCATCGTCAGATATTGCGAAGAAAACGACAAACTCGCAACCGATGTCGATGATTTTGAGTATACAGTAGGAAAGGGAATCTCCTTCACCAATGAAGGCAGAAGGTTCACCGTCGGTTCCGCGGACCTGTACGGCGGAACAAATTCGGACGACCGGGGAACCATGGCCTACGTATCCGTGGATGGGGAACCGATGGGCGCATTCCACCTTTCGGACGGGATCAGGGAGGAATCGAGGAATGTCGTATCCCTCCTGGTTGCCAGGGACGTGTCCGTACATATGGTGACCGGGGACAACACCGTAGCGGCGAAAGACATCGCCGAACAGTGCGGAATAACATCGGTGACATCGAACGCCTTGCCCGCGGACAAGATCATGGCTGTCAAGAAGTTGCAGGCGTCCGGTCACGATGTGATCATGGTCGGGGACGGGATCAACGATTCACCTGCACTCGCACAGGCGGATGTCGGAATCGCCATGGGTTCCGGAAGCAACATCGCATTGAGCACTTCCGATGTCGTACTGATGAACAACGACCTGTACAACATCCCTCGTGCGATCGACTTCGGACGCGCAGTACTGAGGAACATCAAGCAGAACCTGTTCCTCGCATTCTGCTATAACGCTATTTGTATCCCGATAGCTGCAGGATTGCCGTATCTGCTCGGAATGGCAGAGTTCAGCCACATGCCGATGCTCGCTGCGGCAGCGATGTCGTGCTCATCGCTCTCCGTGGTCACCAACGCACTCAGGTTGAGAAGGTACAAACCCGATTACTGAGACCTGCATTCGGCTATCGCACCGGGTAAAGCTCCCAACAACGCATCGATGTCCTCATCGGTGTTCAGTTGGGAGATCGTCACCCTCAATGAGGACAGGGCCTGCTCCGCATTCAAACCTATGGCCGAAAGTACATGTGAAGGTTCCGTGTCACCGGCGGAACATGCCGATGCCGTGGACGTGGCGAATCCCAACCTATTGAGCTTCAGTACAAGGTCGGTACCTTTGACGCCTTCGAATCTGAAATGTGTGTTGTTGCAAAGACGCCTGTCCCTCGGTCCGTTCAATGCGGAACCTTCGATCTCCAGAACGGAATCGATTATCCTGTCCCTCATACGGACCATGCGCGGAACATCCTCGGCCATGGATGCCATGGCGATCTCGGTGGCCTTGCCCAGACCAACGATGCCGGGCACATTCTCTGTGGATGACCTCAGGCCCCTCTCCTGACCTCCTCCGAAGACGATCGGGGAGATCTCGGTACCGGTCTTCACGAACAGGGCACCGATACCTTTCGGTGCATGGATCTTGTGACCGGACAGCGACAGCATGTCGATGCCGTCGCGTTTGACGTCGATGTCCATCTTGGTGAAACCCTGAACGGCATCCGTATGGAACAGGGCACCGTGCTCGTGTGCGATGCGGGACATCTCCCTGAGGTCCTGCTCGGTACCGATGACATTGTTCGCGGACATGACCGACAGGACGGAAACGTCGTCCCCCATTACTGAATCCAGAGCGGGGACGTCTACGAAGCCCTCACTGTCCACAGGAACGATGGTGGCTTCGAATCCGCGCCTACGTGCTTCCGCACAGGTCTCCAGGATCGCGGAATGTTCTATCGCGGTCGTGACGATCCTGTTCCTTCCGCGTTTACCTACGGTTCCCAACAGGGCGATGTTGTCCGACTCGGTACCCCCGGAAGTGAAGGTTATCTCCGAAGGGTAGCAGTTCAATCCACGTGCGACCGATGCCCTTGCGGTACGGATCGCATCCGCCGCATCGAAGCCCAGATCGTGGAGACTGCTCGGATTCCCGTAGTTGTCACAGAAATAGGGATAGGCCGCCTCGGCGACCTCCGGAAGGACCTGTGTCGTGGCAGCGTTGTCGAAGTACCTCATACGGGAAACCATGTCCGGTCATCGGTAGCTGCCGATATATGATTTGGGGAGTGGGGAGAACATCCTAGGCCCAGGCGGCGTAAGGTCCTGTGGCCAGTCATTCCACCTGACAATAGCCAGCAATACCGGAATGTCCGATTCTACGAAATTCGTAGAAATGGGCCTTTTGGAGTGTGTGGCACAACCTTTCCGATAGGATGGGTTAATATACCCCTATCTTAATTCTGCGACCATTAGTGAATGGGATGCCCCTCGGCGACCGTTCTGAAAACACTGAGGTAATACTAATGGCGAAGACTATCAGACTCCCAAGAATTACTAGGGAACTCGTACAATGTCAGATGTGCGGTTACTGTATCGACGTCTGTGAGGCCCACAGGCAGACTCCCTGGGAATCCGTTACTCCTAGAGGAAAGATCTACTACCTGAACCAGCTGGACAAGGCCGGATTCGGACTCGTCGATAAGATCATCGGAAGAAAGGCAACCATCTCCCCCGATTTCGTTGACGCAATGTACAAGTGTACTGGATGCGGAAACTGTGAGGAGGTCTGTCACGCCAAGATCGAGCTCGTAAAGCTTTGGGAGATCGTAAGGGCATGGCTCGTCCAGGAGGGTGTCGCACCTCTCCCCGTCCACAAAGGAATCGCAAAGAAGATCGCAACCACCGGTAACTCCTTCGGTGAGCCCGCATCCAAGAGGGATGCATGGTGGCCCGCTGATGTCGAGAGAGCCGAGGTTCCCGAAGCAATCCTCTACGCAGGATGTACCGGATCCTACAGGATGCAGCACATCCCCGCAGCAGGAGCAACCATCCTCGCACGTGCAGGTGTCAAGATCAACTGCCTCGGAAGCGAAGAGGTCTGCTGTTCCTCACCCCTCCTCAGGGTCGGTATCAAGGACCAGACCATGGGACTCGCAATCAAGACCGTCACCAAGGCTGACGGAATCGGTGCGAACGACATGATCATGACCTGTTCCGGTTGTTACAAGACCATCTCCAGCAACATCGGAGACTACTACTCCAAGGCCGGACAGAACGTCTACCACTTCACTCAGTACGTTGACAAGCTCATCAAGGAGAAGAAGCTCCCGATGAACAACGAGTTCAACGCAAGGGTCACCTACCACGACCCCTGTCACCTCGGAAGGCACTCCAAGGTCTACGAGGAGCCCCGTAACGTCCTCAAGAAGATCAAGGGAATCGACTTCGTCGAGATGGAAAAGAACAGGGATCACTCCAGGTGCTGTGGAGCAGGTGGAGGATACAAGTCCGCATTCAACGACTTCGCAGTCAACATCGCAGCAGAGAGGATCAAGGACGCAGAGGATGTCGGAGCAGACGTCATCGCTACCGCATGTCCCTTCTGTGTTCTCAACCTGAAAGCAGGAGCAAAGAAGGCAGGATCCAAGATCAAGGTCATGGACATCTCCGAGATCCTCCTGCAGGTCACCGGACCTAAGGTCGAGGCACCCAAGGAGGAGGCCAAGGTCGAAGCAGCACCCGCAGTAGATGCAGAGGAGCTCGCGAAGATCAAGACCGAGCTCGAGGCAGCAAAGGCAGCAGCAGATGCAGCACAGAAGGAGCTTGCAGACGCTAAGGCAGTCGCAGAGGCCGCTAAGGCAGAGCTCGAGGCAGCAAAGGCAGCAGCAGATGCAGCACAGAAGGAGCTTGCAGACGTTAAGGCAGATGCAGCAGATGCGGAGGCAGCAAAGGCTGAGGTAGAGGACCTCAACTCCAAGTTCAAACAGGCAGAGGAGATCCTCGCAGAGGCAGATGCGGCAATCGAGCAGGCCGAGAAGGATGTCGAGGCAGCAAAGGCAGATGCAGCAGCATGCAAGGCCAAGGCCGAGCAGTTCTACAAGGATGTCGAGGCACTTTGCGCAGAGGCAGACGATGTCATCGCAGCAAAGGACAAGGAGCTCGCTGACAAGGATGTCGCCATTGCAGAGAAGGACAAGGCCATCGCAGCAAAGGACAAGGAGCTCGCTGACAAGGATGTCGCCATTGCAGAGAAGGACAAGGCCATCGCAGACGCCAAGGCAGATGCAGACCAGTTCTACAAGGATGTCGAGGCACTTTGCGCAGAGGCAGACGATGTCATCGCGAAGATCGAGGCGGACCTTGCAGCAGCAAAGGCCGAGGCCGAGACCGCAAAGGCAGCAGCAATTGCAGCCGAGGCAGCAGTCGCCGCAGCAGCACTCGAAGCAGACGAGTTCTACAACGAGGAGGAGGACCTTGCAATCGACTTCGACTCCGAGGAGTTCCAGTGGGACCTCACTCCCGAGGGAGTCCTGAGAAGAGCAGCTTGGAACAAGAAGCTTAGATGCAGGAGGAACTACGGAGAGCTCCAGATCCCTGTCGCATTCGTCAAGGGTAAGGTCGCAGTCTATGTCGATGTCGACGCACCCGAGGCAAAGGCTAAGCTCGAGTCTCAGGGATGGATCGTCTTCTCCTACAACGGACTCGACATCACCGACGGAGCGAAGCAGGCCGTTGAGATCCGCGACGCGGTCAAGGCTCAGCTCCGTAAGATGAAGAAGGGCAAGAAAAAGAAGAAGTGATTCTTCTTAAGAAAAACAGCCGGGCCTAGCCCGGCATTCCTTTTTTTAAAATACCATGTCATTCGATTACCTTTCTCCGAAAATGAATGCCATTCTCGCAGAGAGAGGTATCACGGACCCCACTCCGCCACAGAAGGATGCGGGACCGAAGATCCAACAGGCACTCAACATACTTCTCGTAGCACCCACAGGTATCGGAAAGACCGAAGCGGCGATACTTCCGATATTCGATGCATTACATCAGACCGGAAAGAGACCTGGAATCAGATGCCTCTACATCACCCCATTAAGAGCACTCAACAGGGACATGATGAAGAGGATGAAGGATCTGGGGTCCGACCTCGGAATCACTGTGGATGTCAGACACGGGGACACATCCGCCTATGACAGACAGAGACAGTCCACGCACCCTCCGGAAGTGTTGATCACCACCCCCGAGACACTTCAGGTCATGTTCACGGGTAAAAGACTTGCAGAACATCTGAAGAATGTGAGATGTGTGATCATCGACGAGATCCATGAACTCGCCGACAACGAGAGGGGAGCACAGATGAGCGTCGCCCTCGAAAGGTTGGCCGCACATGCCGGCGAATTCCAGAGAATCGGTCTTTCGGCCACCGTAGGTAACGAGAAGGAGGTCGCAAGGTTCCTGGTCGGAGTCAAAAGAGAGGTCACGATCTGCAAACACGATACCTTCAGAGACATGGATGTCTCCGTCGAATGTCCCGAATCGCCCGCGGACCATACGCTCGTGGACAAATTGCAGGGAGATGAGGACATAGTCTCCGTTATGAAGAGGGCGAGGGACCTGATCGAGAACGGCCGTTCGACACTCTTCTTCGTCAATACGAGAGAGACCGCGGAATGGTTGGCATCGAGATACAAGCATTG
>JAFVZR010000106.1 GCA_017508065.1 Candidatus Methanomethylophilaceae archaeon | reverse complement strand
TCACTGAACGCGTATGCTCCGATGGATTCGAGTGATTGAGGGAGGGTGACCTTGGTCAGATACTCGTTATTCGAGAAGGTGGACTCCGCGATGGTAACGGTCCCATCCATGACGACGTATTCCGAGGCCGTCTTTCCCAGTGGATATTTGATCAGTGTCTTGTTCACGTCATCGTAGAGTGCGCCATCGGCGGATGCGAACTTCTCGTTGTCTTCGGATACATTGATGGCGTTCAAAGAATCGGTGCCGTTGAATGCAGAGATGGTCACTATCGAGACATTCTTGGGAATGTCCACCGTTGTGATCCTAGTACAGTTCTCGAACGCATAGTCCATGATGTGGGTGGTGTCCTCGTGTATCGTATGTGTTCCGACCTTAGCCTGAGGACACATGAGGAGCAATGTATCGTCACCCCTGATTTTGTATAGGGCATCATCGTGTGCGAAGAACGTATCGTTTTCCGTGCTCACGGTTATGGATTCAAGAGAATAGAATCCGTCGAACCTGGATTCGGAGAAGTCCTCGAGATACTTGGGGAAGTGTATGGACACGATCTCATTCGATAGATCCGAATAAAACGTTCCATCGACGTCCAGAACCATATGCTCTATTGATTCGTATGTGACGGTGTCGGGGATGTTCATATGCAGGGATGAACCGGTATATCCTGTGACTACCACTGCATGGTCATAGGATCCACTGTAGATGACTCTGTAGGAGAAATCCCCTGATTCGAACGTATCATCTATTGCCGCGTCGGAGGAGTCTCCGAAGACCCCTATGGCGATGAATACAGTTGCGAACAATAGGATGATATTGATTGCCTTATTCATGATTCGATATCGTTGTGTGTATATAATATACTTTGTTGATAGGATTAGGCATAATTATAGGGATATATCGTAGACCATTCGGATGTTGCTCATTTTCGCATCGTCCGTTTAGAAGATACCGGTTAGATACCATATCTTGTCGTATCGATAGGTATTTCTCAGACATGACATTACTGGGTATCATGAGATTGGGTACCGGTCCGCTGATGTTTCTGATAATACTGCTCAGTGTGTTCGGCCCCCTGTCCACGGACATGTATCTGTCGGGACTGCCGCAGATGGTATTGGACTTCGATACGGACGAGGCGACCTTGAACATGTCGCTCTACATGTTCATGCTGGTACTTTCGTTCAGTATACTCATCATGGGTCCGATAAGCGACAAGTACGGCAGAAAGAGGATCCTCATCCTGACGATGACGATCTACGTGCTGTCCAATCTCGCATGTTGTTTCGTGGACAACATCTGGCTCTTCATCCTTCTGAGGATGGTCCAGGCATTCGGCGGTGCGGGTGCGATGGTCTCCGCGTTCGCATTGATCAAGGATTGTTTCGAAGGTCCCGAGAGGGCACGCATCCTTTCCATCACCGCAACGTTGGGTATCCTTGGACCAATGTTGTCCCCGGTCATCGGTACCGTACTGATCAACGCATACGGCTGGCACTCCACATTCTACGCACCTGCCCTGGTCGGTATGACATGTCTGGTGATGGGTGCGATGCTTCCCGGGTCGTTGCCCGAGGAACGTCTGTCCGGCACCATCATGAGTTCCTTGGGGAGGTTGGGCGCAGTCGTCAGGGACAAGGGATTCACCATGTTCATGATGATGATCTGTATCTTCACCATGGCACAGTTGGCATACATCTCCGTTTCCTCGTACATCTATCAGGAGAACTTCGGTCTCAGTACCACGGAGTACAGTCTCGCCCTCTGCGGTGCATGTATCCTCGCACTGGTCCTTTCGAACATAGTCAGACGCCTCGGACTCAGTAATATGGGTGTCGTCAAGGTCGTGTTCGCTCTGGGGATATTGAGCATGGTGATGATGGCCACCGTAGCGCACTTCGGATGGCTGTGGTTCATGCTGTCCATCGTCCCGTGCTGTTCCAACACCATAACGGCACGTGCGTTCGGTTATGTGATCCTGATGAACCACCATGACGGTGACAACGGTTCCGTGTCCTCCGTGTTGAATTTCAACACGTTCATATTGGCGTTCTTCGGAATGATAATCGCATCCAACTTCCCCTCGGACATGTTCATCATGGCCATCGCTGCGGTGTTGGCCATATGTTGTACGATATTCGTGGTGATGTGGTATCTGTTGAGGAAGAACGGTTATCCTGTCAAGGGATTGGTCGAATCGTAGATCCGGTGATCGGTTCACCATTGTCGAAGGGGATCACATCCTCCCTTACGGATTCAGAGAAGACGCAGTTTATCAATCCGTCTTTGAATACGTGGACCTTGTCATTTTCGATATCGGGTGATAGGGGGTATCGGAACCGCCGGGGGATTCGTGATACTTGTATCCCTCTGTTTTCCTTCATTTTTACTGATGATTTCTCAAAAGTGGTGTGTAATTCGATAAGATAATTTAGAATGGGCTAATTTGGATTATACTAATTTAGTTCCAGGATTATGTGATGAAGTGGTTTAAGTGGGGCGGGATCCGTCCCATCAGGGATCGATGATCAAGGTCTCATCGATGATATCGGAATCGG
>JAFVZR010000105.1 GCA_017508065.1 Candidatus Methanomethylophilaceae archaeon | reverse complement strand
ATGTCTCTCACCCGGATGTCTAGTCAACGCCATGGTGCCTTTCCTGGAGGATGCGGGAGTCGTAGCATTGGATTCGATAGGGCTGTCCACAGAAAGATTGGACTCCGGTTGTTGTACGTTCCCGATACATTACCGCTCCCTAACGGACGAGGAGCGCGATTCGATAAAGATCGAAAGCGTAAGCGGATCGGATGGCAGGAGGATAGTCACCCTCTGTCCCGGATGCTCCAACGAGTTGTCCAACTCGGGACTGGATGCGTATCACATCATAGAACTGTTGCATTCCGAAATGGATGCCATAAAAAGACTCCCCGGTATCGACATGAAGGTATGCGTACAACCCGGTTGCCATCTCAGACACCTCGAGAAGGAGTTCATCGAAGTCGTCAAGGCCACAGGCGCTGAGGTGGTCGATGCACCCATCGGTTGTTGCGGAAAGGCAGTACCGGGCATATCAGAGATGATAATGTCCGAACGTCAGAAGGATATGGAAGGTGCGGATGCGGTGGTCGTAGGATGCCCCTCATGTTTCATAAGGTACGACTCACGCGATAACGGGATCCGCGTACTGCACATATCCGAACTGGTCGCAATGGCCTCCGGTATCGATAGGACATTGAGGTATCACAGGAACTGATCACTCGATGGTTATGGTGACGTTCCTCTTGATGCCCATATCGCTCGCGACCTCCACCGCCTTGATGATGGCGCATGGGACGGGACACGCTGCATGCGGCAAGGTATCGTTCGCCAGTTTGTAGATCTCGGATTCACAGATAGGGGACTCGATCTCGGAATAAGGATTGATCTCCTTGATACCCCATGACATCTTCAGGATGTTATGACAATCACTCTCGATGTCTATACGGACCATCATGTTATCCTGCTGTTCGGCATGGATCTTGGTTATCATACGACATACGCCGGCATCCACACAGACATCGCATTTGTTACCCATATAATCCGATAGGGTGACTGGGGTATATCATCATGTCGCATTCTGACGTGACAGGGACGTCAGTTCCGACGGATCCATACCGAAGATCTTCAGGATCTCTGCCTGGATGTTGTTGACCTTCGTATAGAATGGGGTATCGAATCCCGGAATGGACACCTTCTTGACGGCCTTCATCTCCTGCAGAAGGTCCTGTACACTCATCCCCTTCAACAAGGTGTTGGACTCGATCGCGTTGAGGATACGGATCTTAAGGACCAGACATATGAACTGAAGGAACAACCTTCCCCTATAACCTGCATCGGAGTAGAGCTTCAGGTTGATACGGTCCCTTTCGTTACGGAGGTTCTCGAACTCCTTCTCCACCATATCCTTCTGACGATAGAGTGTCAATGCGGTAGCGGGACTCTTCACGGTGTTGGAAATCAGAACGAAGAACCCTGCGACATCGTTGTAGGACATGATTGCCTCTCCGTTCTCCTCCACTATCTTACCGTAGTCGGTCTCGATGACGTTGAAGTACTTCCTGTAGAAACTCTCGTGTTCCCTCACACGTACATCAGAGTTCAATTCGTTATGACAATCCTCGATCAACCCCAGGAAGTAGGAGAACTCCGCCTCGGCCTCCTCCGTACTGAAATAGATGTGTGTATAACATCTCCTCCCTTTCCAATAGTTCAGGAAGGACATGACGAACAACTGCTCCCCGCATATGACCTTCAGATTGTCCATTGCCATTATGCGGTCCTTGACACGGATGATAGCATCCTTTGCGAAATAGAATTCCGGAGGGGCCCGGACTATGAAACGCGTACCGTTGTTGAACAATCCGTCTATGTTTAAATCGTTGCAGAACTCATGGTCCAGGACCTGTGTGATCTTATCAAGGTCCAACCATGACTTCTCCCTGACCCTCCTTCCGATGTCCAGGTTGTCCACGGGCGCCCTGTTCCATAGACCGTACGTTATCGGTATACCGGTCTTGTTGTTGTATATCATACTCAATCCCGTCTTCGGGACGACGGATATCAAAGGCAGGTCATTGAACCTGATGGTATCGTTCCTGTTATCATAAGATGTCACGGACATCGTGTGTGACATGTAGAATTCGTTCTTGGAGAATCCATCCCTCCATTCGCGGAAGAAGGAGAACAACTGGTTCTCGGATATGTGCGACAACATATCGGAAACGATGTCCGAGGTTATCGGTTTTCCATACGGATGGTCATTGTCCTTGGACCAATACGTCACCCTACTGAGCGGTGCGGTATCAGTGTCCAAAAGATAGAACGCACAGGACAGGATCAGATCCCAGTCCAGCGGGAATGCGACCTCCAACGCACTGGAGAGCCCCATCTGCGAGGATACCCCACTGAGTAAATAGGTCAGACCGAAAGAATTCACGAACGCTGCGCTGGTGTCCCTCTTGTTACCTTTGTTTGGCACGATGTCCCCGGTCACCGGATCCACATGGCCTAGACACTTCCTCTTACACTCACATTTCTTGAGCGTACTGTTCCATACGGATTCGTTGAGGTATGCATAGACCCTTCCGGTGGACTTGTTCTTGAGATAAACGATGGAGGACATCCTACTCACCCATTGGTTGGTAACATCATAAACGTATCGATGGATTATACATAGCGCTATATGAAAAACCGATTGGATATTGATAATATCCGATAGGATGGATATTCATCACAATGTACGGGTGATACATCCAAAACGATAAGAGTTGTATTTCTACCATGAATGCAATACGGCTCTGGATGTTGGATCCCGACCGCATTGACCACAACCACATATTCAGGAGATATGACATAGAGGGCGAGAACAGCGATGTTCCCGCCAATATCATAGCCAAGATGTTGCCCGACAGGACGT
>JAFVZR010000104.1 GCA_017508065.1 Candidatus Methanomethylophilaceae archaeon | reverse complement strand
TCTGGTCGATGAGGGATGACGAGTATGTCATGTTCCATACGGTCGATGTATTGACCGAGGACGTGCTCGATACCATGATATCCAACGATCTGGCATATTCGGATACTGTCATCGTGCCGGACAGGGACCACAGGTCCTCCATGGTCACATCGATCATCATATGCAGGTATGCGGAACCGAAATGTGTTAGAACCGTGGAGATGTATAGGCATCACAGGAACTACAGGTTCATGTTGAGGGGTTGGATGGACCATCGTATCGTACTGTTGTCATTGGACGATGGCCATGGTACGTCCAACCGTCTCGGCAGGGAACCATTGGAGAATGCTCTGGGTATATTGAGGAAGGTGCATGGATGAACGGCGCGGTTTTGTTGCTTCTGGGTATCATCGTATTGGTCATGGGGTACCTGTTCTACGGAAGATGGTTGGCGAAGCAGTGGGGTATAGATCCCTCCAAAAGGACCCCTGCGCATGAGATGGAGGACGGTATAGACTATGTCCCGTCCAAGGCCCCCGTGTTGCTGGGTCATCACTTCTCGTCCATAGCGGGTGCAGGTCCGATCACCGGTCCGATCCAGGCAGCCGTCTTCGGATGGATCCCTGTCGCACTCTGGGTCATCATCGGAGGGATATTCTTCGGTGCGGCACACGACTTCGGTTCGTTGTTCACATCCATCAGGAACAAGGGCCAGTCCATCGGAGAGGTCATCTCCAGGACGATGGGTCCGAAGTCCAAGAGGCTCTTCATAGTGTTCGCGTTCTTCACACTCGTACTGGTCATCGCAGCATTCACATCCATCGTAGCCGGTACATTCGACGGTATCGGTGGTACCGAGACGGAGAACGAGACGAATGGTATCGCAGCGACGGCATCTATATCGTTCATCCTGTTCGCCGTGATCCTAGGTGTGATCATGAACCGTTTGAGGACATCGACTCTGGTATCGTCCTTGGTCGCGATGGTCTTCCTGGTGGTCAGTATCGTCATAGGCAATCTCTGTCCCATACTGATCTCCGAGAACGTTTGGATAGCGATACTTGCGATATACATCATCGCAGCATCCGTGGCACCGGTGTGGATCCTCCTTCAACCGCGTGACTTCATGTGTTCCTTCCTTCTGTATGGTCTCCTCTTCGTATCGTTGATCGGGATATTCGTCGTGATGCCCGAGATGAACCTCCCCGGATTCACATCGTTCGAGACCAGTGTCGGATATCTCTTCCCTGCGCTGTTCATCACCGTGGCATGCGGAGCCATATCAGGATTCCACAGTCTGGTATCATCGGGTACCACATCGAAGCAGATAGACAACGAGGCCAACGCATTGCCCATCGCTTACGGCGGGATGTTGATCGAATGTGTGCTGGCACTCATAGCATTGGTATGCGTCGGAGTTCTCTTCACCGGCTCTATGCCCTCCGGAACACCCACCGAGGTGTTCGCCCGTGGTGCCACACAGATAATCACTTCTTTGGGTCTGGAGGCACATTCGACCGTCGTGTACAGTCTCATCATCCTCGTCATATCGTCTTTCGCGTTGACATCCTTGGATACGGCCACCCGTCTGGGACGTTTCCTCTTCCAGGAGTTCTTCGATGAGGGCTCGTCATCCGTGAGGGTGATGCTCACCAATCCCTTGGTGGCCACACTCATAACTGTTGGTCTCGGTGTGGGGTTGGCATTGATCGGATACCAGAACATCTGGGGTCTGTTCGGAGCGGCCAACCAGTTGCTCGCAGTCATCGCGATCCTGGCGGTATCCGCATGGCTGGGTCATGCAGGTCTCAATTACAGGATGCTCGTGGTGCCGATGATCTTCATGCTCATCGTCACTCTCACTTCCCTGGCAATCCTGATCTACAATAAGTTCATGTTACTTACAGGCGGATTCGAACCGTTCGCATTGATACAGATGCTGATTGCAATGGTACTGTTCGTGTTGGCCATCATCCTCATGAAGGATGGAAGTAAGGTGTTGTTGAGAGTGTCAGAGAAATGATTGTCAGATATACTCCGAGGGGAGTTCCATCAATCTCGCGTGACGTTCGGTCAGGTCGGTGATCCTTCTGACGAACTCGTCCTTGTCGGACATACGTATCCATGCCTTGATGTCCACTTTCTCGTAATAGTCGCATTCGGGACGTTTGGCCATGAGATCCCGGCATTTGCTCTCGAATATGCTGTAATATGGATAGTCGAGTGTGAATCTGAACACCGCACAGGCCCTCCTCTCGATCTTCTTCAGATCCTTACAGGCGAGTTTGGAGGTCTCCGTGTAGGCATGTACAAGACCTCCGGTACCGAGCAGTGTGCCGCCGAAGTAACGGACCACTATGCACATGATGTTGGTACATTCGGTGGAATTAAGAACGAACTGTATCGGTTTACCTGCCGTTCCGGACGGTTCGCCGTTATCGCTGTATCTCTCCTTACGTTCTGAACCGTTGTATATCGCACCGTAACAGTAGTGGGTGGCATTGGGATACCTTTTGGATACGACGGAGAGATTGGATTGGATGTAGGACTCGTCGGGACACGGCATCACGATCCCGATGAACCTCGATCCCTTGAGGTTCATCTCGTCCTCGTAGACGGAATCTATCGTGCAGTAGTCCTCAATCTCCTTCATCGGACCCGTGAATGCGGAGAGGGGTAATAGTATGTTGTGTCGAACATAATTGTACGACAATCGTCGATTATATGGCGATACCTATAAAAGCACACAATG
>JAFVZR010000103.1 GCA_017508065.1 Candidatus Methanomethylophilaceae archaeon | reverse complement strand
TCTCCGCCGGACTGTTTATCATCGGGGGATTGTCATCGAGACTCCTTTTGGGCAAGTACATAGAACTCGTGGGAAGGAAGAGAATGCTCCTCATCGCACTCTCCGCAGCATTCCTGATGTCCCTGACCTACTTCTTCGTCTCTTCCATGGCGATGTTGTATCTGATCAGATTCGCACACGGATTGGCATACGGACTCACCAACAACTGTACTTCGGACATAATCGCCAAGATCGTACCGCCGTCCAGGAGAGGGGAGGGATTGGGATACTACGCCCTCAGCGTGACCATCTCCACTTCTTTAGGACCTCTGATCGGTATGTCACTCGCTCCCAACTACACTGTCGTGTTCATGGTAGGTACCTGCATGTACATCATCGCCCCCATCTTCGCCATACTCGCGAGGATCCCCGAGGAGACGCTGACCGAGGAGCAGAAGAGAGAGGCGAAGAGTTTCTCCATCCACAATATGTTGCAGTTCTCCGCGATTCCGATCGCTGTAGTGATCACCATCGCACACTTCGCATATTCCGGAGTCCTGTCCTTCATCTCGGAGTACTCCAGTACGTTGGAGGCCATAACCACGGCATCCGTGTTCTACATAGCCGTCGCGTGTGGAACGTTGGTCTCCAGGTTGACAACGGGTAAGGTCTTCGATCGTAAGGGTCCGAACGCCATCATCTCCCTCGGATTCGTGCTCTTCGTCGTGGGTATGACGATGTTCTCCAGGGCACCCAATGATCTGGTGTTCATGGCATCTGGATTCATCCTCGGATACGGTATGGCCGTCATCTACGCGGTCGGACAGGCCTCTGCGATATCCAAGAGTCCTGTGCACAGGTACGGTGTGACCACTGCAACATACTCGGCCATCGCGGACATAGGTCTGGGTATTGGTCCGATGGTTCTTGGATTGATGATCCCCGTCCTCGGCTACAACGATATGTACCTGATGTGTGCGGGTATAGGTGCCTGTACGTTGGTCATCTACTGGTTGGTGTACGGACTGAAGGAGCGTAGGATACGTGCACAGCACTCCCGATGAGTGATGTGCCCTACATCATATCGAACGTATCGCTTCGATGTGGTAGTGCTTGGAGTTCTGCCATTTACCGTCTATGAGGCATTCGTCGATGTGACGTATTCTGGTCAATGTGAATCCGGATAACAGTTCTTTGATGTCCGTTATGTCTACGTACACGTGCGGGATGCCTTTCTCAGGGCCCTCGATCTTGACCCTGGTACATTTGTCCAGTATCGGGAGGTTCGCCTCCTTGAACGACCAGGTATCCTTGGAACACAACGTGATGAAAATGGTCCCGTTGGGCACGAGCACACGTTCGATTTCCGAGATGACCTTTCTGATGCCCTTGGAGTCGGTGTGACATATAGACAGGTATGCGAACACATGGTCGAAGGACCCGTCATCGTAGGGTAGGGTGTGCATATCACCGATGTCACATCCGATCGTAAGACCCAGTTCCTCCGACCTCTTCCTTAGGTGTACTATGGCGTACTCTGATGAGTCGAACGCCGTGACCTCCAGACCATGCGTAGCGAAGAGGATCGCGTGCCTTCCGAGGCCATATGGAAATGTCCGATGTGTTTTGCGAGAAAAGTCACAAATTCGTAAACACCCTTACAATGTACAGGTCTGGGACAATCGTAATGAGTGGCCCCCCCGAATCTGGACCAAGACAGGCAGATCCGAATAATAAAAGTCAAAGACCCCTAAAAACAGGGCATTGAAATGGTTCAAATCCAAAAGATCCAATGACATCAGATAATGTGACGTGTCAGGTTTTGCATGAGGGATTATTATATGTACTGCAATTGCATTACATGATTGATGAGCATGGAAATCGTTCCCAATGAACCCAAAACGGGTACTTTTCAGATGAGGATAAACCCAGAATACAAGAGGCAGTTAGAGGAGACTTTCGCCAAATGTGGGATGACACTCTCTGAGGCAACGAATGTATTCTTCCAAATGGCTCTCAATGTCGGTGGTCTTCCTTTCAATGTCAATTTCGATCCGAAAATAATCCTCAGCGATAGATCGGTAGCATTCCTGGAAGGCGAATTCCGGAAAGGTCTCGAATCCGCTGAGAATGAAGGTTGGATTTCCGAGGACAAAATGCGTGCCAAATACAGGTGAACTCGATGAGAATTGAATATTCTCCAGAGTTCGACCGTAGGTTAGAATCGTTCTATCAGTACATCAGAGATGAATTGAATAGTCCCGATACAGCTGTCCGTAATGTAAACCGTATCTTAGATCAGTGTTCTTTGTTGGCTATCATGCCTAAGATGGGGATCGGCATCTATACGGAAGAGGGCAGAGATACAGGGATGAGGATGCTGATAATGGCAAATCATGTCGCCATATATCGCATTACAGAGGAATATATCGATGTCGTCACCCTCCTAGATGCCAGGACAAAAGAATTTGGTGAGGTTATGGAGGAGATCAGACAAAAAGTATCAAGAAACAAGATGTGATAGGCGGATACGGCGAGGTTCATATCATAGGATTTAAATCATATATGAGCCAGCAGTCGAAATTTGAAGGTCAATGGTGGACCCCCCGAACTTGGACCAAGAAAGGCCAGATCGGAGAAATAAAAATCAATGACCCCCTAAAACAGTGCATTTATTTTGGTTCAAATCCAAAAAATTCAATGACCTTTTATGTGAGGAATGTAATGGTCCAAGCGTGAATGTCAACAAAACACTGCCGAAAATAGTTGTTTTTACAGTATTAGTTCTAGCCGGTGCTGGTGAACTAATCAACATCGGTAAGTACGTTGTCAAAACAATAATGACTGCATTCTTGGACGTCATATGGAATATGGTTGCGGATTTGGGTCCAACAGGATGGTTAATTGGAATCTACTGCACTATTGCTTTCGCTGTTCTGTAC
>JAFVZR010000102.1 GCA_017508065.1 Candidatus Methanomethylophilaceae archaeon | reverse complement strand
GCGACGGTGTACTCGACACTATAGTTCTCGTCCACTCCCCAATAGGTGTACTCGATCCTCACAGGATTCGTGGAGTTGCTGGCCTTTATGATAGCAGAATCCGTCCACAATTCCATCTGGTCCGGATCGATCCTGAAGAACCTTCCTTCCTCGGGAATATGCATCGTGATGGATTCGATCGCATCGGAATCGTTGAATGCTGCTCCTTTCACATCCTTCAATCCTGTACCGATGGTGACGGTCTTGAGCTTCTTACAACCCTGCAATGCTCCGACCTCGATGGTGACGACAGAATTGGGGATGACGATGTTCTCGAGATACTGACAATCCTGCATCGAACAATAGGCGATCGTAACGACGGTATCAGGGATGGTGAAAGAGGTCGCAGTCCTTCCGGCGGGATAGTACAACAACATCGTCTTCTCCTCGTTGTAGAGGATTCCGTCCACCGTTACGAAATGCTCATTCCCATCGGGCACAGTGATGGTCGTGAGGCTCGGATAACCAGAGGGCCATACGAATTCACCGATGTCATCGATACACAATGGAAGGTTCAGAGTGACAAGGAACTTGTTGTTGATGAATGCGAGATTATCGATCCAATGCGTCTTGTCGATGACATCGTATGTGGTACTCTCCTTCATCGAAGGATAATGTTCCAGATAGTACACGTCATAATTCTTGTCATACCTGTAGAGTACACCTTCGTGATCCAAGAACACCTTGTTGTCGGAGGACACTGTGATCTTGGTGAGGGAACTCAATCCGAGCAATGCCTCAAGACCGATCGTCTGTATGTTCTTGGGGATGTGCAGCTCCGTGAGGCTCTTACATCCCTTGAAGACATTGCTATCGATGACCGACGTACCCTCGTCGATGGTCACGGATGTGATGGCTGTACAACCCTCCAGGACTCCGGATGATATGGTGTGTATCGCAGGGAACTTGAAGGTCTTCAGGGACTTACAGTTCTTGAATGCGTTGTTATAGATACCGCCCATATCAGCGGGGAGGCTGATGTCGGACAGGCTGATGCAGTTCTCGAAAGCACTGCCGTAGATGTAATACAATCTGCTGTCGGCAACATCGATGGTCACCGTTGTCAATGACCTGCAGTTCATGAATGCGTTTCCGCTTATGATCCTAAGGGAATCCGGAAGCGCTATGCTCTTCAATTTGGTACAATCCATGAACGCCCTGTTACCGATCTCCTCTATACCCTCCGGTATGGTGATGCCTTCCAGGGAGATACAGTCCCTGAACATATCGTCAGGGATCTCGGTCACAGCCGTAGGGATGTTAACGGTCTTCAGGGAGTCGCAACTCACGAAGACGTCGGTATCGATGGATTCGATCAAGTTAGGCAACTGTATGGACACCAATTTGTCATAATCTTTGAACAGTGCATATCCGAGACCGACGACAAACCTTCCGTTGATGGTATCAGGTACTATGAGCGAGGTGACCGTCCTGTCATCGTGCCTGACGACGATCGCATCGCCATCGCCGTCATAGGTGACCCAATAGACATCATAGTGCCATGTGAGGTACTGCGTACCGGAGGAGAGGTCGTCACATACCCTTGTGAAGTCATCATCCTCGTATGCCACCATCTCGACGGAAGTGGTGTACTTCTTGAGTGAATCGGGACATCCATCGAATGCGGAGGAACCGATGGACACCTTACCGATGGAACCGGTGATCTCTATAGTGGCGAGGTTGCTGCAACCTTTGAAGGCATCCTCTCCGATGAAGAAGTTTCCGTTGTAACCGATCACGACCTTGGTGAGAGAGGTGCATCCTTCGAACGCACCCTCGGCGATCGACCTCACAGTGGGGGGCAATATGTATGTGGACCCAACCTTTGCGATGGGATATCTGATGATCTCCGTCTTGTCCTTATTGAAGAGGACTCCGCCATCAACGGAAAGGTATTCTGAATTCTCATCGACAACGAATTCGGATATGGAGGAGCAACCCTCGAATGCTCCGGGATAGATGCGAGTCAAAGTCGAAGGGAAATCCACGGTGACGAGATCACTACAACCTTTGAAGGTACCGGCAGAAATCGATTGGATCTTGGTGTTGGAAAGATCGATGTTCACCAATTCGGTCTAAGTGAAACAACCGGGAGAAAGATGATCGACCGTTTCGGGTGCGACATAATCGTCACCTTCCTTGGCCATAGGATAGATGTAGATTGAAGATGGATAGTATACTGTCTCTTCATCTACGACCTTTGATGACTTGTAGTACAAAACGCCATCGATGGCGATGAACCTCTTGCTATCAGGATGTGCTGTGAAGGATTTGAGTGAAGTACAACCCTCGAAATGAGAGGAATCGACAGCACCATCCACCAACTTAGGGAAATGGAATGATTCCAGAGAGGAACATCCCGTAACGATAGGGACGACATTTGAGAGACCTTCCGAATATTCAAATGTCCTCAGAAGGGAGTTCTCAGTGAACACGATGCTCTTCAGAGAGGTACAGTCCTTGAATGCATCCTTTCCAATGTGCGTGACCGAATCCGGTATGGATATCGTGACAAGAGAAGTACAACCCTCGAAAACATAATTGCTGTAGTATCTTCCAATGTGCGTAACAGAGTCCGGAATATTGATGTTTTTAAGGGATGTGCAACCCTTGAATGCTTCACCAGGCAAGAGCGTGATCGTACTTCCTGGAAGGAAATCGACTGTCACCAATTTCGTACAGTCCTTGAACACCCCGTTATCCAAATCGGTAACGGATGACGAGATCGATATGGAAGTGATCTTATCGCTTCCTGAGAATGCACTGCGATTGATGGAGGTTACATCATACCCGCCGAGTGTGGACGGGATGACCACTGCACCACCAGAGCCGGAATATCCTGTGATCGTGGCTTCGTTACCCTCCACAGAATATTCCCAATCCCCTTCGGTCGCAGCATCGGCACCACCGGAGAATAACATCAAACAACCTAGCAAAACCGCTACAAGGAACAATATCGCCCCATTGTTACGGAATACCGACCTTTCCTTCGTCAATATCATCGGACCACCCTGTGTAAAGTGAATTCCTGAAGAGTCGCCCAATTGTTGATAATTGGAACGACATTAGTATGAATACACGGCATTGTGTGCTTTTATAGGTATCGCCATATAATCGACGATTGTCGTACAATTATGTTCGACACAACATACTATTACCCCTCTCCGCATTCACGGGTCCGATGAAGGAGATCGAGGACTACTGCACGATAGATTCCGTCTACGAGGACGAGATGAACCTCAAGGGATCGAGGTTCATCGGGATCGTGATGCCGTGTCTCGACGAGTCCTACATCCAATCCAACCTCTCCGTCGTGTCCAAAAGATATCCCAATGCCACCCACTACTGTTACGGTGCGATATACAACGGTTCGGAGAGGAAGGAGAGATACAGCGACAACGGCGAACCGTCCGGCACTGCGGGCAAACCGATACAGTTCGTTCTTAATTCCACCGAATGTACCAACATCATGTGCATAGTGGTCCGTTACTTCGGCGGCACACTGCTAGGTACCGGAGG
>JAFVZR010000101.1 GCA_017508065.1 Candidatus Methanomethylophilaceae archaeon | reverse complement strand
CAATCTGGTCAGGTATGTACAGAAGGAGAAACGTTCCGAATTGGAAGCGGAGATCGCCAACTATGCCAGGATAGATCCAGCAGAGGTCATAGTGGATATCCCGTCCGAATCGTCCCTGTTATCGAAGGTAAGGGTCGGTAAAACGGATGTATCCATATTGGACGGTGACAAGGTGAGGCCACTTACCCGTTATTCTTCCGTTGCAAAGGCACTTCAGTCACGTGATCCGATAGACTGGTGTCTGATGGTATCGGCACCTGAATATGCCAGGGATGCCGTCAGGGCGGCTACGGAAAAAGTGTTAGCCTTTGACGACACCGATGGGTCTTAACCTTGCAACCTTTCCGGTGAGTCCGCTGTTACAAACGACCGACACCACCTCATCGACATCCTTGTACGCCTGAGGGGCCTCTTCGACGAGACCTTCCTCGGAACCTCTTCTAAGTGTGATCCCCTTATCAGCCATGGCGGATTCGATATCGCTCGCATTGAGTGACGACGTAGCCTTTCTGGACATCTTCCTTCCTGCTCCGTGGCATGATGTACCGAAGCTGTCGGTCATAGCACCCTTCATACCTACGAGAACATAGGTTCCAACGCTCATGTCCCCGGGGATGATGACCGGTTGTCCCACATCCCTGTACTTCATGGTGACCTCACTCCTTCCGGCAGCGAATGCCCTTGTGGCGCCTTTTCTGTGGACGAGGACATCCATGTTGCTTCCGTCGACGATGTGCCTCTCCTTCTTGGCGATGTTGTGTGCCACGTCGTAGACGACATCCATGCCCATGCTCTCGGCGGAGTCACCGAGAACGTTCTCGAAGGATTCTCTGATCCAATGGGTGATCATCTGTCTGTTGGCCCACGCATAGTTCGCACCACAGGACATGGCGGAGAAGTACTCGTCTCCGAGTGCGCTGTTGAGCGGTGCACATGCGAGCTGTCTGTCCGGAAGGTCTATGCCATGGGATTTGACGTACTGTTCCATCTGTTGAAGATAGTCGGTCGCAATCTGATGGCCACAACCTCTTGAACCGCAGTGAACGGTAATGGTGATCTGCCCTTCTTTGAGTCCGAACGCTTTGGCGACACGTTCGTCGAACACCTTGTCGACGACATCGACCTCGAGGAAGTGGTTTCCGGAACCGAGCGATCCGAGCTGAGGGATGCCTCTCTTCTTTGCCTTATCGCTGACCTTGGTGTAATCCGCGGATGCCATGGAACCGCGTTCTTCCGTCATCTCGATGTCATTCTCCCAACCGTATCCGTTCTCGACGGCCCATACGGATCCGTTCTGAAGGACTTCGTCCATCTCCTTGATTCCAAGTCTCTTCAGTCCCTTGGAACCGAGTCCGGACGGGACGTTGGCGTAGAGTGCATCCATGAGGCGATCCATATCCTTCGATACGTCGGACATGAGGAGATCCGTCTTGATGAGTCTGACTCCACAGTTGATGTCGAATCCGATACCGCCAGGTGAAACGGATCCTTCGTTCGCATCCACGGCTGCGACTCCACCGATGGGAAATCCGTACCCCCAGTGGATGTCAGGCATAGTGAGTGAACTTCCTACGATCCCGGGGAGACATGCGACATTAGCAGCCTGAAGTGGAGCGTTGTCCGCTCTGATCTGCGAGACCATGGATTCGTTCGCATAAATGATGGCGTTGGTCCTCATTCCGGGGATCGTTCCCTTGGGAATCTCGACTCTGTTCTCGTCAATCCTCAGCAATTCGCCATCCCATGACATATCATTAACCTCTGTGAGTATAAAAGTGGGGCCTGAGCCGAGATTTGAACACGAGTCAAGGGATCCACAATCCCCTAGGATAACCAAGCTACCCTACTCAGGCCATGTACAGACCCATCATCTAATCTTTATAGATAAATCTTATGGCTCGTGTTATTGGGATGTCCCGTCATATCGTTCGATATTACAGGCAGTCATCGTTCGGAATCGTGCCTATCATATGCGACCCATGTGCGATTCCAATCATTATCTGTGGCAGATTGTCATGGAGCAAGCAAATGATTTATGTAGTTTCGATGAAAGTGGTGCGCCATGGTCAAGAGAAACATCATTTCAGTTTTGGATATGAAGGACGACATGCCCGAGCTTGTCGACCTCGCGATCAAACTCAAGAAGGAGCGTGGACACCATGGCGATCCTCTTAAGGGAAAGACCCTCGCAATGATCTTCGAGAAGCCCTCCACCAGGACCAGGATCTCATTCGATGTCGCCATCAGCGAGTTGGGCGGTCATCCCCTCTACATCGAATCCACCAAGATGCAGATGGGTCACGGTGAGACCGTCGAGGACACTGCACACGTCATGAGCAGGTTCGTTCACGGAATCATGTATCGTGCATTCGATTACAAGGTCATGGACCGTCTCGGTGACAATGCGTCCATTCCTGTCATCAGTGGACTCGATGACCTCGAGCACCCCTGTCAGGCACTGGCGGACATGGTCACCATCAAGGAGAAGAAAGGTGGGTTCCGCGGAAAGAAACTCGTCTATCTCGGAGATGGAAACAACGTCTGTAACTCCCTCCTGTACGCTTGTGCGATCATGGGTATGGATATGGTCGCATGCTGTCCTGCCACCAGGATGCCCAACGCAGAGATCATGCTCAATGCATCCAGGATCGCGGACGCGAATGGAAGCAAGATCATCGCATCTCACGAACCGAAGGAGGCCTGTAAGGACGCGGATGTCCTGTACACCGACACCTGGATCTCCATGGGTGACAACACGTCCCTCGAGGAGGCAATCAGGATCTTCCACGATTACCAGATCAACAAGGAGCTCCTCTCCCTCGCAAAGCCTGACTGTATCGTCATGCACTGTCTCCCTGCACACCGCGAGCAGGAGATCACCGGAGAGGTCATGGATGGACCTCAGAGCGTCGTTTTCGATGAGGCGGAGAACCGTCTTCACGCTCAGAAGGCTGTCCTGTACACCTTGCTCAAGGACTGATTCAGTCAATCTGGGTCAATATGATGTCGTTCGCGACATCTAAAAACTTCCTTTCCATCCCTTTAGGGATGGTGGCTCCGGCCGCGATGTTGTGGCCTCCGCCGTATCCTCCAACGTGTTCTGCCGAAATGTTCATGACGACGGAGAGGTTCAATCCTCTGTTCACAAGACTTCTATCCGATCTCGCAGAGACCTTAACGCCGTCCTCCGTATCCACGAATCCCATCATCGGCATCTCGTACTTGTGGGGATTACGACTCAATATGGATCCTACGACTATGCCAACCACCGTTTCTTCGATCATATCGTGGGCATGGAAGTACTGTATCCCTCTGCAAGTCTTGACCAACTGTTTCTCCAAAATAAGCTGGGTGCATCTGTTGATGTTCTCGGTGTGTTCCGACCGATGTTTCTTGGCCTTATCAAGAAGTTCCTTACCTGCGTTCTGACGGGCAACACAGATCTCCATCCCAGTCTCTGGGTCATCGTAACGTCCACAGGAGTTCAACATGGTGGCGAATTCCTTGGCATCCCTGTACTCCGTATGTCTGGGATATTTCGGTAGCGTATATGTCTGGCCATATGCGTTGTTCTGTTCGTCACCGTTCAATTTGCTCAGAATGAAGTCTGTGATACGCGACTTCTCATCTTTATCCAGATCGTTCCATGTTCTGAATGTGCTTCCATCTTTTATGGGGATGTCCAATGCCTTCAACAGTCTGGAACATCCCACGCCGTTGTCCGATATCTCCGGTACGGTGGGATTGTTGCTATATTTGAGGTAGTTGATGACGGTTCTGGTCTCACGTCCGAAGAACCTGAGGTCGTTCTCTACAATCACGTCCCCATTCCTTACCGCATCATTGAGGGCTATGGAATTGATGCCACTCAGGCCCTTTATGGCCTGGTCCTGCATGTCTCCGCACGCACCTATGACTGCGATCTGTGCCAGGTCGATGTTGTTCTCATCCATCGCTTTGGCAACGAGGTATGTGACGGTGGCACCGCAGCCTTCCGTGGACCCCTCCAATCCGTAGTTGATCGGGTTGATCTCGGAGATGTTGAATGTGAACCACAGTTTGGTCTGTGTACAGCTCTGGCTCTTTGGATGGCCATTAGTATCTGGGATGTGGTGGTCCGTTATCAATAACCTGTCCTTACAGAACTGGCTCTTGTATCCGCTTCCCAGGTCGCAGATCCATATGAGTGAGGAAGAATCGTTCTGGATCTTCTTGATGGTGTCCGGATCCATCTTCTTGGCGAAAAGGACTCTGATCTTCCTATCTGCTTCCTTGTCGACGAACGTATCGAGTTCCTCTTCCGCTCTTTGGAGTACCATCTCCACGGATTCTTTATCGGAGCATTCGGATGAGAGCAAACGTTTGGATGAAGCTATTATGCTGGCACATCTGGCCAAACGATGTTCGCCAACGAGGCTGTCGTTGGATAGTGCGGATTCAAGTTTCTGTTCCAATTCCTCCTCTACAAGAGTGTCATTCGCCTGTCCCATCAGTTTCTGGGTCAATTTATGGACCTTAGAACGTTTGCATGCGGTGTATGCAATGCCAGCACTGGAGATTCCGTCCGCATCGATGTGTGACACTATCAGAACATCATCCGATTCGTGGACCGCCTTCGCGGCTTCCACGACATCCTTCTCCAATTCAGGAGATATATTCCTCAAATCCTGCGTATTCCTTCACCAGCCGTGGATAAACGGTATCAGCCAATACCTCGAGGTTAATCGTATCGGCCCTGTTGTATTCCACAAGGCGTCTCAGCGATTCCTCGTCCCCTCTGTTCGTCCATCTTTTCCAGAGTCTCACAGCCTCTAACCCATCCACTTCGGCTATGTCTTCGGATCTTTTCAGTCCTATCGCCCTTTCTATGTTCTTGAGTCCACCGGACATGCCTATGTCCTTGCATCCGAACCTGAGATCGAAATGAGGCAGATCAAGATCCACATCTGGGAAACTACAGCGTAATGTCGGAACATCGAAACATCTTCCGTTGAACGTGACGAGCATGGACACATCGCTCAATGCCTTGCTGAGCGATTCCGAGGAGAGGTCCTCCCCATTGACGAGTGTGACGGTACCGCTCTTCTTATGGACCGTGACAACAGTGATCTCCGAATCCCGGTCGAGTCCATCGGTCTCGATGTCCAGGTATCCGACGGTGGATTTGAACCTGTCATAGAGCCTCCAGTGTTCGCGCGGTTTGAGCATATTGCCAAGACCCAGACAGTCTCCGCTGTCAAGGAGTTCATAGGCATAGTTCAATTGGGAGTCCATGCGTTCCTTCTGTTCACCTTTGATGTTTCCAACGACATCCGCCTCTATGAATTCAGACCATTTCCTGATCCCGGATGCCCATAGCGTCGCCTCCTTCTTAGGACCGAAACGTGGCAGGATTTGGAACGTGCTCTCAATCATAGCGATGTAGCATATCGTTTTGGAATTATTACATTGTGGTCGGTTTCCCATCCGTCACGCTAAATAGTCTCTTTTGTATACCCGATGTACATGGATTCGGTCGAGATAGAACCTGGTCTGAGGGTCACTAACGACAGATGCATCGTGTTCGACAAGGAGGGTGTCCTAGTCATCGGCGATCTGCATCTGGGGTATGAGAAGGCTCTCGAGGACGAGGGTATGTATCTCCCGCGTATGAACACGGAATCCATACGTGAATCCCTGAATCGGTTGATTGAGAAGTATGAGCCGAAGGAGATAGTTCTCCTTGGAGACATAAAACACGACTTCAGACGTGCCAAGTATGAGGGCAAGGAGGAGGTCCGCACAATCATCCGCCTGATACGTGATGCGGCCAAGGTTGTTATTGTCAAAGGCAACCACGACAATTATGTGCAGAACATTGTAGCGGATATGGGGATACCTGTAGTAGATTATGTCGATATTGGCGGATACAGGTTGGAACATGGGCACATCGATTCAGGCGTTCGTCCGGTGATCATCGGTCACGAACATCCGTCCGTGAAGATCGTAGGGGCATTGTCCGGCGGAATCAAGATGCAGTGCTTCATGTACGCGCGCGAGGACGGAGTTATAGTGATACCTCCGTTCAGTTTCCTCTCTTCCGGAACGGATTTCGCAATGTCCGCAGACGACTTCATGTCAGATGCTTGCAAGGGTGCGAACATGGAGATGGCAGAACTTTACGGCATCACGGAGTTAGGTCTGATCGAACTCGGGGTGCTGTCCGAAGTTTGTAACATACGTATTTGATTGTATGAGGGATTGTTTTAAATATTGTTTTCCCAGCCCTTTCTATAAGAGATGGATGTAGTAACCATCCATCATAGCCTTTAAGTCAAATTATTGGAATCTCGAATCAACAACCTAACTAGGTTGGAGGAATTACAATGAGCGCAAACATGGACGCATTGGTTGACATTGTTGTCAAGGGAAAGATTAAGGAAGCAAAGGCAGCAACTCAGGCATGCCTCGACGAGGGAATCGACGCAAAGACCATCATCTTCGACGCACTCTCCAAGGCAATGGGAATCGTTGGTGACCTCTACGCATCCAAGAAGTACTTCCTGCCCCAGGTTCTCCTCGCAGCAAACACCCTCTACCAGGGACTTAACCTCTGCCTGCCCCTCCTCGGAGGAGACGGAACCGCATCCAAGGGAACCGTTGTTATCGCAGTCGTTGAGGGAGATGTTCACGACATCGGAAAGAACATCGTTAAGGCAATGCTGACCGGACTCGGACTCAACGTCGTCGACCTCGGAAAGGACATCCCCATCAAGGACATCATCGCAACCGCAGTCGACAAGAACGCCCAGATCATCGCAACCTCCACTCTCATGACTCCTACCCTCGCTGGAATGAAGCAGGTTGAGGCAGACCTCAAGGAGATGGGAAAGAAGGGCGCAATCAAGACCATGATCGGTGGAGGAGCAACCTCCAAAGAGTTCGCCGACCAGATCGGTGCAGACGGATGGTCCTACGACGCAGTCGAGGCTTCCCACGTCGCAGCAGCATTCCTCGGAATCTGATTTCGATTTAGAAGACCTACTCCAAACCTTTTACCCCAAACCCCTTCCAATGTTCTGCTACGATTCTGTTTCAAAGTGTTTTCTTTTGATTTGTAGCGGGTTCTTTTCCGTCGACATTTCTCGTCGATAAGGTGGTCCACATGTAATCGGTTTTTTTTGACGTATGGGAGTCACTATGTTACCGTATAACTGTTTCAAATAGATTATACGGTATCTATATATGGTCATTTTACCATTCAAATTCCATGGTTCAAAGATCCGAGTATGACCAATGGGTACAGGATTGGATTGAGAAGGAGAAGGCCGGAGGTAGGAAGTGTTTTGACGTCAAAAAGACTGGAAACTCCTACTACGTTTATTATCAGACTACCAGGTACAACTCCATGTCGAAGAAGAGGGAGAAGGTATCTGGCTATCTTGGAAAGTTGGTTGAGGGCGTAGGGTTGGTCGAACCTGATACCTACAGCGACGATTTCGAGAAGGTATCCGTAGCGAGGTATGGTCTGGGTATCGATACAGGAGGTTCCTTCACCGATGCAGTCATCATTGATCTGGATGACAATACTGTCGTTGCAAAGAGGAAATCCCCTACGACTCATGACGATCTCTCGATCGGATTGTACAATTCCGTCGATGCCGTTTTCAGTTCATGCGATATCAAACCTCAGGACATATCCTTGGTAGGTATATCCACAACACTCGCCACAAACTCCGTTTTGGAAGGACACGGTGGAGAGGTGGGTTTGATCCTCATTGGATGGGATCCTAAGGAAGAGGTATATTTCGGAGAGAAAAATCAGGCCAAGGTCAGAGGAGGTTGTGACAGTGCCGGACGTGTTGTACGCCCTCTTTCCAAGGAGGAGGTCACCAAGGCCATCATGGAAGTATCCAAAGGAGTGGATGCCATTACGATCTCCGGATTGTTCGCTGTTGCCAATTCCGCTCAGGAGAAGAAGGTCAAGGACCTCGCCATCAAGCTCACTGGATTGCCGACAGTCGCAGGACACGAACTGTCTGCAGCATTGGGTATTGACCTGAGGGCGGAAACCGCCGTCCTTAACGGTAAGCTCATTCCGATCGTTACCAAGTTCTTCGATGATGTCGAGAGGACGTTTAGGGAGAAAGGAATCTCCGCTCCGATCATGGTGTACAAGGGCGACGGTTCCGTTATGAATCTTGCGGATGCGAAGATGTATCCAATCCAGACCATCCTTTCGGGCCCTGCAGCGAGTTCCATGGGTGGAAGGGTATTGTCCGGACACGAGAACTGTATCATGGTCGATATCGGAGGTACCTCCACAGATATCGCCGTCATGGAGGGAGGATTCCCACAGATCCAGTTCGAAGGTGCATCCATTGGAAAATGGAGGACTCGTGTGAAGGCCGTAGATATGTGTACCGTGGCACTTGGTGGGGACTCCAAAATCACAGTCGAGGGAAACAGTTTCATCCTTGGGCCCGACAGAGTGATCCCGCTCTGCACATTCGTACAGGATCGTCCAGGTTTGAAGGAGAGGATCATCCATTCAGAGATCTACGAGTATTACGAGACTCTCCCCATTGGGGACAAGAGCATACTCACAGAGAAAGAGAGGCGCATATACGATACGATAGAGGGTCAGGGGGCACTCAACAAGATGGAGATCGTGAACATGGTCGAGGGTCTTTGGCTCATCGAAGAGGAGCTCAAGTCCATGGTCAGGAAGGAGGTCCTTGCAATCGCATCCCTCACACCCACCGATGTCATGGTCTATCTGAAGAAGTTCCAGCTCGGGGACCCCACCGGATCCGAGGCGGGAATCACTGCCCTTGCTGCAAGGACCGGAATGAGCAAGAAACAGGCAGCGTTGGCTGTATTCGACGAGATTAAGGCACAGATCGCAGAGGTCGTCATGACGAAGATGTTGGATGATGAACTTCGTAACTGGGATGATCATGGATCCAGAGTCCTGTTACGCAGGATGATCACCACCAAGCGCGATGGATTCATGGCTATGGAGCCGAAGTTCTCCGTACCTATAATCGGAATCGGTGCACCTTCTAAGTACATGATGGAGGACCTTGACGAGCGTCTCAACGCTGTCGTGGAATTCCCAGAACACAACGATGTGGGTAATGCGGTTGGAGCGGTATCGAGTAAACTGGCGGAATCTCTTTCGGCCACCATCACTCCCACTCCAGATTATAGGTTCCTAGCCAACATCCCATTTGCGGGAGCGGCCTACTATGCGCATCTGGACACAGCTGTCGCAGCCACTCGCAGATGGCTCGAGAGCTATCTTGAGAAGAACCTTGAGGCAGCAGGTGCCAGAAACATCGTGAAGACCTCCAAGGTAAAGACCTATATGGCCAAAGAGGGAGGTGTCGGAGATTGGGAGGACGAGTCCACCGCAAGGACCGTCAACTTCGTCGAGGTCATCTCCAGAGCAGTCGGAGATCCACCAGAGGTCCAGTGATTTTCCCCCCTCTGGGGGCCCAAACATCTTACCTCTTTTCTAACCGTTTCAAACTCCCGATTATAGTCGCGCGAGCACGGACAAAGACCATATATAGGGTGAAACCAATCGGACTTCCAAGGAGAGATATATCATGTCAATGACTCCCAGAGAAAGAGTTCTCGCTGCAATGAAGCAGGAGAAGCTCGACAGGCCCCCAGTGGCAGTTTTCACCCAGTCTGCAACCGTTGGAGAGATGGAGAACTGTGGCGCAGCATGGCCCGAGGCTCACTCTGATGCAAAGCTCATGGCTAAGCTCGGAGCAGCACAGGCAACCTACTTCGGATTCGAGGCTGTCAGGTCCTCCTTCTGTCTCACCGCAGAGGCAGAGAGGCTCGGATGCAACGTCGACCCCGGAAAGATCAACTCCACCCCCATGATCAAGAAGCACCCCTTCAAGTTCGATGCAATGGAGGACGTCTACGATGAGCCCAACCTCCTCGACCCCGAGGAGTTCCTCAAGGGAGGACGCCCCGCAGTCATTCTCGAGGCAACCAAGCTCCTCAAGGAGCAGTACGGCAACGAGTACGCAGTCATTGGAGGAAACACCGGACCCTTCACCCTCGCAGGTCACATGGTCTCCACCGAGAACCTCGTTTTCGGAATCATGATGAACCCTGAGATGGTCGCCAAGTGGATCGACGCAGTCAACCCCATCGTCAAGGCATACACCCAGGCACTCGCAGACGCAGGAGCAGACATCATTCAGATGTCCGAGCCCTCCTCCTCTACCGATCTCCTGTCCCCCGACATGTTCACCGAGTACTCCGGACGCTACGTCAAGGAGTCCCTCGCATCTGTCAAGGGAGCAGACTCCGTTCTCCACATCTGTGGAGACACCTCCGAGATCATCCCCCTCATGGCAGACACTGGTGTCACCGGTATCTCTGTCGAGGAGAAGGTCGACTCCGCAGAGGCCGTCAGGATCGCAGCAGGCCGTGTCGCATGCGTCGGAAACGTCGGTGTCGTCAACCCCCTGCTTCAGGGAACTCCTGAGGACTGTGCAGCAGCAGCAAAGAGGATCGCAGAGGCTGGATTCAACGTCATCTCGCCTGGATGCGGACTTTCTGCTCTCATCAAGGACGAGAACCTCTTCGCCCTTGTCAAGGCAATCAAGGGATAAGCGTACAGCTTATACCCCAAACCCTTTCCTTAACCTTCTTACTCCTACCATGGTTTTTTCAGTTTTAGTTACGTATGGATATATTTACTAGTGTACCCATATGGAATGCATGGCCGTAGTGACTCTGGATGAATTGAAGGATCTGAAAGTCATATCTCAGGACGCGTACGATGTCGGAGATATCATCGATGTACGTTACGATATGGCTAATTGGTCTGCAGAGGGCCTCAAAGTCAGATGTACCAAGGATGTATCAAACATAATCGGTGCAGGGTCCAGTAAATCCATGATCCTCATCAAACCGCCTACTTTCCAAAAGCATGATGTTCTCCTACTTCCCGATACAGTGGAGGATGCGAGGGCGTACATACGTGCTGATTCAGAGGCATTGGAGGTCGTTTCCAACATCATCGGAAAGAAGGTGTACAGTTGCGATCAACAGGCGATCGGAGCAATAGAATCTGTCTATATCGATGTCAGCGATTGGGTGATACATTCATTCACAATCAAACTTGACAAGACTGCACATGAACTTCTGGGAATCAAGAAAGGATTCGGTTTCCTTACTAAGTCTGTTAGTGGTATCAGTGTGGGACATGTGGCCACTGTGGCCGAAAACATATCTCTGAACCTGGTCATGGACCAGGTCAGAGATATCGTGACTGTGGTTTAAGCGACGTCGTATGCTACAAGGATGGATGCCAATTTGGCATCATCCGGTAATCCTTTGTACTCACGGATCATCTTGTCACTGGTGGGCGCAGGGCTGCATGATACTACGTTCTTGCACCCGTTGGACTCGTTGAGTTCAGGGAATGACACAGGGGGCATGACGAACGCCTCATTGCTTCCTTCGGTAGGAATTACATTGAGGAATACGACAAAGCCATCTGAGATCATGAGGCATCCTTCTTTTCCAATGTATTGGTCCTGTGTATCGGGGAACACCTCTACACCGAGAATCTGGCCGTCGCTACATTTGAGGATGACTGTCGGTTCGGGTGGAGGTCTGAAACGCGGGTCCTTGATGATACAAATCACCCTGTCACGTTTGAGAGCTTCGGTGACTCCAATGTTGTTGACTGCAGTACCAGTACCAGGGGATGTGACTGTAAGCTCCTCTGCCCTGACTTTTTCAAGGATCTCTTTGTCAAGGTAGAATGCTTCGCGCACCCCTCTCATTCCTTTGATGATTTCCAACGGCCTATCGTCTGTCATGACCCAGTAATTGTTGTGTGTACGTTTATAATTGAGCCCTCTGACATTACTTGCTAAAATGTTGAGCTATCGTAATTTATGTTCTGGCACGTTCAGGATCATTTGTTTATCGGCATGACATATGAATCATAGAGGTGGGATGAGAACAATTCTTTCAGATCTACGACACCGATCGCACCTATTACGGTACCATCGAGGTCGATAGGTGTGACAATTACACGGATGCCTTTGTATGGACCGCTCTCCGCGATTTTTCTGAATGTCTTTCCGGTTTGGATTGCTTCCTCAAGCACGGCACCGCTGTATGCATTATCGATAACTACTCCATCCTCTATCCTGATCCCAAGATTGTTCTTACTCTTGGCACATACGGGTAGTCCACCCACGAGCTCATGGATGGCGAATGCTAATGAGATGAGTTCATTGGTGTTGCTGGAAGAGGAAAGGATGCCATGCAGTTCCTTTTTGAATTTCAGGCCTCCTGTGAGGGAGAGTGCGACTGAAATCGCTCCCATCTCTGCATTCTCAGGAGTATTGGAGGTTCCTATGATGATTACATCTTCCTCCTTCAACTTGAATGTCTTGAGGAACAGATCCTGTATTTCTTCCTCCACTACCTGATCGGTACCGGGGAACCTGAGCTTACCGTTGGTGAATACTAGGGTCGTAGCACCTCTGGCACCATTCCTCAATGCTACATCGCTCTCTTCTGATCCGTATTTGATCCTCTTTGATGCATGTGGCACCTTGACAGCACAGTCGTAATCGCTGATGGTCATGCTTCCGATATTGAGATGCGCCATCTCCATAACGACGCTGTTACGTACCTTCTCCCCTTCCTCGGAAAGGTAGATCCCCGTCTTGTTGGTAAAGGTGCATCCATACTTCTCGAGAAGTGCCAGCAATGTACGGGTGCTGCCTTCTCCGATGTTCAGCTGCTCGGACAATCTCTTACGGCCGACAGGAATGAATCGGTCTAGGCACATCAGGGCCTTCCAGATATGGTAATCCGAAAATTTGGCTGCTGAACCAGGCCTTCTGCCGGTCGTAGGGTACATAGGGGGTTAATCTCGGATTTGCTTTAAAAAATTGCCTCTTTGACATCTGGTTATCGACAGTGTCGATTAATTGTATTTTAGGTCTTTATTCCAAGAATTCACACCGATTCTGTAAGGAAATGTGTTTTTTAACGTCGATTACATTTAACGACGGTTAATAATACGCGCGCGACAAATAAGGTTACCGCGTCCTTTAATAGGGCCTTGTATATTTTGCATTCATGTCAGATACTGGAGTCGAACTTCTTAAGCTTGAGAATGTTACCAAATCATTCAATGGAAAGGTCGTTTTGGATAACATTTCAGTCACTCTGAAGACCGGTGAGATTCTCGGTCTCATTGGAAAGAGTGCGGCAGGAAAGAGCGTTCTCATCCACATGATCAGGGGATCGGAGGGTTATAAGCCCGATTCCGGAAAGATCCTCTATCACGTTCGCCGTTGTCCTGCATGCAACCACCTCGATACCCCTACCAGCGAGGGCGTTTGCCCCCATTGTGGAAAAGAGATGAAAGATGAATGGGTCGACATGTGGGCTCTCAAGGAGCGCGACCCCACCAGGTCCTCTCTCCACATGCGTATCTCCATCATGCTCCAGAGGACGTTCGCACTCTTCGGAGACGACACCGTTCTCGAGAACATCTACGAGGCCATGCCTGACGGAATGGAGGATCCTGACAAGGTCAAGAGGGCCATCGAACTTCTCGAATTCGTCAACATGACTCACAGGACCACCCATATCGCTCGTGACCTCTCCGGAGGAGAGAAGCAGAGGGTTGTCATGGCAAGACAGTTGGCCAAGCAGCCCCTGTTCTTCCTTGCGGACGAACCCACCGGTACTTTGGATCCCTACACAGCCAGTCTTGTTCACGAGAGGCTCGTCAAGTATGTCAGGGAGAACAACATCTGTATGGTCTTCGCATCCCACTGGCCCGATGCGATCGTCAAGATGGCCGACATCGCCATGTGGTTGGATGCTGGAAAGGTGATCATGCAGGGTGATCCCTCCGCAGTCACCAACAAGTTCATGGAGGAGTACAAGTTCGACAAGGGAACGGTCCACAACGTCGGAGAGACCCTCATCAGGCTTGACAATGCCAAGAAGCACTACTTCTCGGTCGTAAGAGGAGTCGTCAAGGCCGTCGACGGTGTCACCTTCGACATCAAAGAGGGAGAGATCTTCGCACTTGTCGGTTTCTCCGGAGCAGGAAAGACCACCACTTCCCGTATGATCTCTGGTATGACTCCTGCAACACAGGGTAAGGTCGAGATTAAGATCGGAGATTCCTGGATCGACATGAGTGATCCCGGAGAGGGAGGAAAGGGAAGGGCTACCGCATACATCGGTGTCCTTCACCAGGAGTTCACCCTCTACCCCTTCGACACCGTCCTGATGAACCTGTCGTCCAGCATCGGTATCAAGATGCCTGCTGAGCTTGCAAAGGTCAAGGCCATCCAGGCACTTATCAGCGTTGGATTCCCCAAGGAGGGTATCGAGGATGTCCTCCAGTCACAGCCCGGTTCACTCTCCGTCGGAGAGAACCAGAGGATCGCATTCGCACAGGTCCTCATCAAGGAGCCCAAGATCGTCGTTCTCGACGAGCCTACCGGAACCATGGACCCCATCACCAAGGTGACCGTCGCGAAGGCTGTCCTCAAGGCAAGGAAGGATCTCAACGAGACATTCATCGTCGTCAGCCACGATATGGACTTCATCCTCAACTGTTGTGACCGTGGAGCACTCATGAAGGATGGAAAGATCCAATACCTCGGTCCTGCCGATGTTCTCGTAGAGAAGCTTAAAGAAGTCGAGAAGGAGATTCTGGACGCCGGTGGAGAGTTATGAAACAGAGGATTGGAAGACACCTCAGTTTCGTCGAGTGCAGAGAGTCGATGGGAATGGGCCAGGGAGGAGGTCTTGCCCAGAGGGCGACCATCTCCGAGAGCGGTAAGGATGTCGTAGCCATCGCTATGGGTCCTGGCCGCAGGCACATCACGAAACCCGTGTGCGAGATCACCTACGCATTGCGTGAGGAGGGTATCGACACATCGGTTCTCGTTCTCAACGCAGGAGCAGGGGTTCCAGCAGACGCCCCTGATATCACTCACGGACAGTGCATGGGATTGGATCCCATCGAAGTAGAACGCATCCAGCAGTTCAAGGTCGCATTGGTGCACCTTGGTAACGTCAGGAGTCACATCATCTGGAAGGCAAGGCTCATCCTGAGGAATGTGAATATCCCCACGATCCTGGTCACACAGTGTCCAATCGATTACGAGGATCTGGCAGCGATAGGTGTGAAGACCAAGTACGTGATGCCGGATGATGAGAACATCAACACCAAGGGTTGTGTCGAAGAGATCGTCACAGGTGTCATCAGAGGCGTATCATGTCCCCAGGAGAAGTTGGATGAGATCGTATCCAAGGTTCTGAACATGATGCCTGACAGGGGGCACAAGGTATGATCGTGACCATCAACGGTAACGAGTACACGCTCAAGGATGGTGCTACTCTCAAGGATGCCGTAGCACTCGTGGACTATGTGCCCGGTACGACGGTATCCGTCTTCAAGTCCACGGATTCCCTCAGGGTCGAGTCCGAGGATTTCGAAGTGGTCACTACTAGGGGAAGGTTCCATGTGCATCTCGATGAAGGCGCACACGGACAGATGTGGAAGTCCAAGATCGAGGAGATCTCTGGGTCCACCGCGAGATGGGTTACCCACGACATAGCTGCGTTCGGTTCCTTCGCCACGGACATAGAGGTGGACCGTACCGATTCATTGTACCGTAAGTACGATTGTTTCTTCTCGCTCGGTGGATTCGACAACGTCACCACCTACATGATGATCGCACGTGACGATCACCGTGCCAACTATGGTACCGGCGGAATGAAGATCGGAAGGGTCACCCGTGGAAGGCACGTCCTGGACGATTTCCGTGAGGGGGACAAGATCATCTCCATCGGTCCGGTCATCTCGGAGAGTCAGAAGGACAACTTCGAACTGACCACCAACATGAACTACAAGCTCGAGGACGGGAACAGGGTCGAGACCCAGGTCAAGGTCAGGTTGGACATGTTATCTCCCGAGTCCGCAGAGCACCTCATGATCGTGGCACAGAAGGGTTATGTCAACATTGCCAGCGACAGTGGAAGCTACCTGTCCGTCGATGACGACATGGACATATCCTTCAAATCGGAGAACAAGGCCGTCAGGGAGAAGGACTCGGTGTTCGTCCGCAGTACCGGTGTCGGAGTAGGTCGTCTGTTCTTCTACAAGGAGAGGAGACAGATGCTCGAGAGCCACAACCATGTAGGTGATGTGGAGATGGGAGCATCCATCATCTCGTCCGCCAAGGCCGGCGAGAAGGTCAGGGTCATCACCGAACCTCCGAGACTCATGGCCGTTGGAATGAACATGTCCGACGGTATCGCACTTATGGAGGCTGCCGGTGTGAAGGTCACACGCGGTGGGGAGATGACCGATGACGCCGTCATCGTCGAACAGACTCCAGAGAACACTGTGGATATCCTCAACAAGGGGGAGGTCGTCCTATTCGGTGTCGACAAGGAATCCATATTCAGGATCGAGCTCAACCGTAAGAGGGAAGCCGATGTACATTACTTCGAGAGGATCACCGGACTCAACCACAAGCCCATCGGATCGCTCAGCGTCCACTTCTGGTTCCCCGGAATGTCCATGGTCACGTTCAACGGTAATGAGGACAAGGGAAAGTCGCTGTATCCCGGAGAGCCATTCAAGAAATGTAAACGCGGAGATATAGGACTCACCAACCAGGCTTGCGATCACAAGGGCCTCATCGGTATCAGGATGGCAGACAGTAAGGAATTCGGACCTACCGGAGAGGAACCGTTCGGTACCAACATCTTTGGAAAGTTCGTCGACGATCTGAAACGCTTCGAGGAGAAGCTCGAAGAGGGTGAACTCGTCTATATCACGGAGATGGAAATATGAGCGAAGAGAGGGAGACCAGGTTGCTTATGATCAGTCCCTCATCCAGGTTGACCCCTGAGATGTTGGCGCGTAACATCCACTCCATGGGTGTCGAGGTGGGTCTCAAGGAGACTTGCTACGGCTGTCTTATCGAAGGAAGGCGCGAATCAGTACTCAAGGTCGCAGAGATGGCCAGAAAACTTCAGGGAAATTCCGTGTTCTCCAAGAGGAGGGCTTACAGGATGGGAGATCCCGTAAGATGCCGTGCACAGCATGGAACCAGGCCTGGATACAGCCAGTTGGAGGCTGAATGGGCAGCACTGCCATTCATCGAGGCAGGACTTGATGCTCTTGATAAGGGCGAAAAATACAAGGAAATCCCGGCAAAAGAGAAATTGTCGGTCGAGAAACTCATTGAAATTTGCGAGGTGAAATTGTGAAGGTATTCATCGATCCGCCAAACAGTCTCATTCTGTTCGATTTGGTGGAAAGATTCGGTCACGAGCCGCTCAGCACCATGGCGGCATTGCAGGAAAGGATTGACAACATCGAGGTAGACATGCCTCCTATGAATGTGACATTGGATGACGTCGTTAGTGGACTCAAGTACGCAGGTATCGAGGTCCCTTCCGGTGTGAGGGGAAGACTCGCTGTGTGGGGCCCCATGATCGAGGAGGCCGATGCTGCAATAATCGTCGACGATCCACCGTTCTCATTCGGTTGTGTCGGATGTGAACGTTCCGAACTCATGGTGAAATACCTCATCAAAAGACGTAACATCCCGGCATTGAGGTTGACCTATCCTAACTCCGAGGAGGAGGGAAAGGCATTCGTCGGAAAGATCAAGGAGTTCCTGGAGGGATTGCAGTGACCATCAAGATTGCACAGCTTTCATGCGGTACGGAGTACAGTAGCGTTCAGTACGAGATCGATAAAGCGGCCCGTAGCGTTGGAGCTAAGGTCGTATACCCTGATGTTTCCGCGGCAGATGTGGAGATCGCTGTTGAGAGGTTCGGATTCAGACCTCGTTCCAATCAGCTCAAGCTCATGATCGCAAGGGCCGTCCAGTTGGCTGACGGCAACTATGCTGCGGACGCGGTCTTCATTACCACCTGTTTCAGATGTGCCGAGGCAGCACTCGTCAGGAACGAGATCAGGTGGTTCATCCAGGAGAACACCAACCTCCCTGTCGTCACCTATTCGTTCACCGAGAGGTTGAAGGCATCACAGCTGTTGACAAGGATGGAGGCACTCGTCACCATCGTCACCAGGAAGGAGCTCCTTGCAAGGGAGAGGCAGGCAGGTATCACCGCAGGTCTCGATTCCGGTTCATCGACCACCAAAGCGGTCATCATGCAGGATAACAAGATCATCGGTAAGGCATGGACGCCTTCGCACAATGTCGTGGAGTCCGCAACCCATGTTCTCAACGAGGCTCTGGCACAGGCCGGACTCGAGTACAAGGACATCGAGGCCATGGGTACCACCGGATACGGTCGTTTCACGCTCGGTGATCATTTTAAGGACAAGGTCAAGCTGATCCAGGAAGAGCTCACCGTCAACTCCAAGGGTGCCGTCTGGCTTGCAGACAGGCAGAGGGGGGAGGCGACCATCATCGATATCGGTGGAATGGACAACAAGGCCATCACCGTCCGTGACGGTATCCCGGACAACTTCACCATGGGTGGAGTCTGTGCCGGTGCATCCGGTCGTTTCCTCGAGATGACCTCCAGGAGGCTCAAGATCGACGTCACACAGTTGGGTGCTCTCGCAGATAAGGGTAACTGGAGGAATGCGAAGATGAACTCCTACTGTTCCGTCTTCGGAATCCAGGACCTCGTTACTACCTTGGGTGACGGAAAGAGCTTCGAGGATGTCGCAGCCGCCGCTTGTCACTCCGTTGCCGAGCAGGTCTATGAGCAGCAACTTCAGGAGATCGATGTAAGGCGCCCGATCATCCAGGTCGGAGGTACCTCCTTGATCTCGGGACTCGTCACCGCAGTCGGTGAGGTCCTTGGAGAGAAACCCATCGTCCCTGCGGATTCGCAGTTCATCGGTGCGGTTGGAGGAGCACTCCTCAGTTCAGGATTCCTGTGAGGTCTAGACATGCAGATCGATGTCGTCTGTGATGATAGGTATGGGGGCGAGGCATACGCCAAGCTCTTCGAGAATATCATCGGAGATATCGGAAAGTCCTTCATGATTGTGAAGGCAAGATTGGTCCTCAAACCCGAGGTGCCTCTCTTCGTCTTCTCCGTAATCCTGAAGAACGCACCCGGATGCAAGGTCATGTCCGATGCGGCATCCTTCAGACAGGAGGGTGATGAACTGTACGTGTCCATTTCCAACGAGCGCTATGCACCGGATGTGCTTTCCAATCTTTGGAAAGCATACGGTCGTCCCAATGTGGACCAGCAGACCAGGTTCGATCTTGTCGTTCGCGGTGCGAAGCAGGAGGATGTCGAGAGTATGGTCATCTCCACCGGAGAGGAGGCCATCGAGGAGATCCTTGGTGCATTCTGGAGAGCATTGCCGGAAGGTATCCGTGTCAGGGAGTCCATGATCGATGGAAAGGTCATCACGATCGTTGCGACCGAAGAGATCATGGTGAAGGAACTCAGGGATCAGGGAATGCAGGTCCACGCAGACATGATCAAAGAAGGAGAGGTGATTCCAGATGTTTGAGGTCATGATGTACGATGGTGGTGTGTACCGTTCAGCGGAACTGTTCGAAGCCATCGAGGATATCGGCGGTACCGTTCTTCATATGAACCGTAGCGCACAGATGCTGATGGTCACCATGTCGATCCCGGAGGAGGATCGTCCAGTCATCGAGAGGATCTCCAAGGAGATCGGAGGGGACATCAGAAGCGTTCCTCTTGCAGGTACCGAGATCGCGGTCATCGGATGCACCCTTGGTAGGCACCATATGCCACATCCTGTCTGTGACATCGCAGAGATCATGAGACAGGGCGGAGCGATTTCCGTCGTCATGGGTCTCGCCAGAGGTAGGGGAAAGAAAACGTCCCAGATCTCAAAGAGGGAGATCGAGATCATCGATGAGTACGACGCAGCGGTCTTCATGTTCGGAAACTTCAAGGATTGTATCGAGGAGAAGAAGGCATTGTTGGAAGATATCCATGTGCCAGTCATCCTTGTGTGTGGTCCTGAACCGGACGGTATGGAGGATTGTTGCGAAGCGATCATCTCCGGCGTGGGAAGGAAGGCTGAGAGGATGAAGGCGTCCGAGGAAAGGGCGAAACTGGCAGAGATCTCTGATGCTGTCAATGAAGTCCTCATGCGCAAGAAGAAGATGTTGGAAGAGGATCCGTTGTTCATCCATCCTGCAGAACTCAAGTTGCTTCTGGAGAACTACGAACCCATCGACATGTGTCTCAGGCCAGCGCCCATAGTTCTCCATCTCGATGGGCTTCGTGTCAAGATCCCCTACAGGGAGCACAAGGACTACTTCGACAATCTGGTCGTTTATGGTCGTAAGCTCTCGGAGGTAGCGGATATCGTCGAGTCCAAGTTGGAGGACAGCAGCACCCTCATCAAGATCAGGACAATGTCCCAGATCGAGGATATGGATCGCTCCGAATGAACTCTTCCGAAAAGAGGAGGGGTACCTACGTACTCTTCCTCACTTTCAATTCTCCATTCTCCTCAGATGTGGGATCTCTGGGTCATATCGATCTGCCGCCAGGGGAATATTGTTACGTGGGTAGTGCGATGGGTGGTCTGGCACATAGGTTGGACAGACACCTGGCGAAAGAGAAGAAGGTGCGCTGGCACATCGATAGGTTGACATTGGTGGCCGATCATATGGTAGCTTTCGAATCGTATCATGATCCGATCCCGGAGTGTAGGCTCGGTGTTCTGGCCGAGGAATCGGGATGCATTCCTGTGGTGAAAGGCTTCGGTTGTTCGGACTGTAAGTGTCAAACCCATCTGTTCTCCGTCCCAGATAACGCACGGCCCAGGTTGATAAAAACGGCGGGATTGATGGAATATGGCCAGAGTTCGTTATAATTAAAAAGAAGACGACCCAAACCATTATTAAACTAAATCTTATTCTCCCACCATTAAGTCACACGTAAGTGGAGGACAATTAAATGAAAGGGGAGAACTTATCTCGCAAAGTCACGCCTGAAATCATCAACAAGCTTCAGGAAATCGTCGGAATCGACAACGTTAACACGAACGACATGGACAGGATGCTCTACGGTCACGACCTCGCACCTCTGCCCAAGGAGGCAGGTCTTGCATTCAAGAACATGCCCGACGTTATCGTCAGGCCTTCTACCACCGAGCAGGTCTCTGCAATTGTCAAGCTCGCATACGAGACTGGTGTTGCAATCGTTCCCCGCGGACAGTCCACTTGGGGTCTCGGAGGATCCATGCCTGTCAACGGTGGAATTCTTATCGATATGGCATCCAAGATGAACAACATCATCAAGATCGACACTGTCAACATGTCCGTCAGGGCACAGGCAGGAACCTCTTGGAAGGCAATTCTCGATGCATGTGAGAAGGAAGGTTTCCTCGTCGGATCCTACCCCTCCAGCTTCCCTTCCGCAACCATCGGAGCATGGTTCTCCACTAGCGGAATCGGTCCCGGAGGATACAAGTACGGTAGCGCAAGGGACAACGCACTCAACATGCAGGTCGTCCTTTCCGACGGTACTATCATCGAGACCGGATACGATGCCATCTCCAACAACATGTCTGGTTACAACCTCAATCAGCTCTTCGGTGGAGCAGAGGGAACCCTCGGAGTCATCTGTGAGTGCACCTACAGGATCTACCCCAGGGGAATCGTCAAGCCCGTCGCATACGAGTTCGACCACCTCAGGGACATGGGAGCACCCATCAACGACATCTGTAAGCACCCCAGTGTCAAGCCCCTTCACATCGCATGGTCCGATTCCAACCACTTCGAGAACCAGAGGAAGGCAGGCATCCACGCACCCGATGTGGCAAACCTTCTCCTTGTTACCTTCCAGGGTGACGAGGCATTCGTCAACCTCGAGGAGTCCATCGTCGACAAGTTCGTCGAGGCTGCCGGAGGAAGGAAGGTCTCCTACGAGATCGCAGAGCACGAGTGGGAGGAGCGCTGCTATGAGTTCCGCGCACGCAGGACCGGAGTAGGATCCATTCCCGCAGAGGTCGTCGTCACCAACGACAACTGGGCAAAGTTCGTCGACGAGTGTTACGAGGGATACAAGGCAATGAAGATGGAGCCCGGAGGAATCATCGGAATGGTCGCTGACCGCAGCACCTCCATGTTCATGCCTTACTACTTCAAGGACGATGAGACTCTTCTCGGAATGACCGCATTCGCCTACAACTTCTACATGGGCGACAGGGCAGCCGAATACGGCGGACGCTCTCTCGGTCTCGGTGTCTTCTTCGCATCCAACCTGGATCTCATCCACGATGCTGGATCCGTTGCTCTCATGAGGAGCCTGAAGACCCACCTCGACCCCCACGACGTCATCAACCCCGGACACCTCGTCTGCGGTAACACCAAGTTCGGAATCTCCCTCAACAAGAACATCATGGGAATTGCTTCGAAGCTCATGTGCGGTGTCAAGAAGATCATGCCCGCAAACAAGACCTTTGAGCGCAACCTCAAGAGGTTCCACTACGATGACATGGAGCACGAGAAGGATCTCTCCCGTGTTGTCGAGTACGGTAAGGGTACCGAGTAAAACTTAAAGCGGGCGCAAGCCCGCTATTCTCCCCAAATATTTTGGATTTTTAATGTACTATAGATTGGGCTATGGATTCATGTAGCCATTTGTCAAAGCATCTCGATCAATGATGCCACTGTGGGTAATACCAGGATCTGTGAGTCGATATTGTGCCAGTCCTCTTCGGAATGAGTACCGGAAGTTACCCCGATGAATCCTGATCCGGATGATCTGGCACATTGGTAATCCATCTTGTGGTCACCCATATATAGGATCTCTTCCGGCTCGACACCGATGGCTTCAGCCATACGACTCATCGCTATCGGGTTGGGCTTGGCCTCGCTCTCATCGAAGTCATCCCTGGCAATGACTCCATCCAAATATTGTATCATATCGAACTGTGCCAGTGCTTTATTGGCATAGGCTCTTCCACCTCTTGTGAGGACGCCGGTCCTGTAACCTCTTTTCCTGAGCTCGATGAGCAATTCCCTCACTCCGGGAAACTCCTCTGCTTCAATCAGTCCATCCATCTCCAGTTCCAGCATACGTGGGGCGGTACGTGGGAAGATGTCCTCGTATGCTTCCAAAGAGATGTTCTCTATGATCCATTCGCGACCCAACTCCAGATCGAATTTTTCGCCTTTGTGTTGCATCAATTCATCTGGCACACCTAATCTAGCATATTCATCGAATATGGTCTGGGTCATCAGATCGTATCTGGGTTTTGTATTGAGGAGTGTACCATCCATGTCAAAACATACGGCTTTGTATTTCGGATCCAGAGACATTCGTGTGCATCCTCCTAGAATGGATAATGGTGTCAGGTGATGGGAGTAGCCCCCCTTCTGTTTTAGGCGGCATTCAACTAACGCACCCTACCCGCCGGTCCTGAGCAAATCATCCCGGCCGTTTGGGCTTGCTCCGGTGGGGTGTCGCCGTTTCACCAAATCTTCGGGAATGTCACTGCCGAACAGATCATCCTGTTTACCGAAGCTGTGTCGTTTCTGGGCCCTTGCCTGAGCTCTCACCCAGTCGTATTTCACGACCCACCTTGCTCTTGGAGGAGGGAACTTCCTCGGCCGGATCTTGTCCTACCGTCAGCCGCCCTCCATCTCCTGACAAAAAACGTGATAGTTTTCGCATTTATTAACATATGTATGGGCTTTTTGAAAAACGGTAAACGATAAGTTTATTAATGATACGTATAATGCAGTCTCATCACATGCAAGGGTAGTCAAGCCTGGCCAACGACGCTAGCTTGAGGGGCTAGTCCTTAGTGGTCCGTGGGTTCAAATCCCATCCCTTGCACTATTCTCACTCCTTCTCTTGTGTAAGTTTCTTTGCAGTTATCGGTTTTCCTTCGAAATCGTACTTAGAGAGTGATGCACAGACTCTGTCGACGTATGCGGAATCGATCTGTGCGTACGTGTAGCTCTTCTTCATGTCGATGGTTCCGATAGATGTGTGTTTGATGCCTGCACTGATCTGGATGAATTCCACGATGTCTCTCTTCGACACATCGCTTACGGTTCCAATATCGATGACGATGGTGGTGAAGGATTCAGGGTGACCCTTCTTCTTCTCTTTCTTCTCCTTCTCCCTCTTCTCGCGTTCCTTCCTGCCACGTTCCTCTTCCTTGGACAGGGGTTTCTTCTGACCCTTTTTATCGTCTTCGGGATGAAGGTTCCTGTTGGCCTCGTGGTGTACAAGTTCCATTTCCGTCTTCATGATCTCCACGTTGTTGATACGAGCGATCTTACGGAGGGACCTTTCCTCATCCGCATCCAGTACGAATGTGTATGCGATTCCCTTCTTGCCGGCCCTTCCTGTCCTTCCTATGCGATGAACGTAGGTCTCTGGGTCAGTCATATCGTAGTTGATGACAAGTCCCACATCATCGATGTCAAGGCCTCTGGCGGCTACGTCCGTGGCGATGAGGATATCGATCTTGTCGTCCTTGAAGTCCTTGATGACCCTCTCTCTTCTGGCTTGGGCTATATCTCCATGGAGGATGTCCACGTTGTATCCTGTGTTCTTCATCTTCCTGCCGAGTTGGGTACATCTGTGCTTCATCTTCATGAAGACGATGGTTTTCTTCCTCTCCTTGTCGAAGATGGTGCATAACGCATCTTTCTTCATGTCCTTGTCAGCGATCATGTATCTTTGATCGATGAGGTCCAGGACTATCTCGTCCTTCGATACCAGGAGTTCTTCGGGATCCTTCATCTTGTTCAGTGCAAGGTTCTTGACTTCGTCGGGCATTGTGGCCGAGAACATCATGTTCTGTCTCTTCTTGGGTAACCAGTGAAGGATGTAGTCCAGGTCCTTCGCGAATCCCATGTCGAGCATCCTGTCCGCTTCATCCAGTACGGCGACGGCTACCTTGGATATGCGGAGCGCTTTCTTTTCCAACAGGTCCTTCAGTCTTCCAGGGGTGCCTACGACGATGTCGGTTCCCTTTTTCAGCTCGGAGGCCTGTCTATCTATGCTGACACCTCCGTAGATCGCCATGCACCTGTGTCCAGAATAGAATGCCATTTTGGTGAGCTCCTCCGATACCTGTATGGCCAATTCCCTGGTAGGGGTGATGATGAGTGCTGACGGTGTGTTGTATCCGCTTCCTATCCGACTGAGGATGATCGAACCGAACGTTCCGGTCTTACCGGTTCCAGTCTGAGCCTGAACGAGAATGTCCTTGCCCGTGAGACCGACAGGTATCGCTGCTGCCTGTACGGGAGTGGGTTCATCCCATCCAATTCTTCCGATGGCTTTTACAACACTTTCCTGGACGCCTAACTTAGAGAACGAGTTCATTCGAATCCTGCCGTCTACGGTCTTGAGCCGTTTCAATCGGGTGTTGCATTACATCCTTAAAATAGTGTTCGTCGATCGTTGTGCCACATTAAAATATGGCAGAGGTATTGTGGCGATCGATGTCTAGACTTCTGGTTTGTTGTCAACAGGATCTCCCCTCAGTGAACATGAACGCGTGCCTCAGGGCACAGGACGGGTGGGAGGAATTGGGTTCGGATGACAACGGCAGTTATTGTGCCAGAGGTGATGATGTGATCATGACGATCTCCGATAAGCACATCACTCATGAAAACATCGATTCACATGCGGAATCATTTGGAATCAAGGTGGATGAGGTGGTGTTCATGTCCAAACATAGTGCCGCCAGTGGAATACCCACACTCACCGTGCATCCTATTGGTAATTTCAAGAAAGCGGAGTTCGGTGGTCGTGACAACGAGCTGGTAGCATCCTCTCCCGCATCCATGGGCGATGCATTGAGAAAGATCGCTCGCTACAATGATACGGATGTCTACAAGGTGTCCTTCGAAGTCACACACCATGGTCCATATCTGGAAAAACCTACGTATTTCATCGAGATCGGATCGGATGCTTCCCATTGGGGTGATATTCACGCGGCAGAGATACTCACCAAAGCGTTATGTGACAATGAGCCAGATGACGATTGTATCGTTGCCATAGGTGTGGGTGGGGGACATTATGCGCCCAGGTTCACGGAGATGGTCATGGGTTACAGGATCGGTATCGGGCACATGATTCCTGGTTATCAGACCGATGGTATGGATGATGAAACCGTGATATCCTATCTGAAGGCAGCATCAGAGGCGACATCGAACACGAAGTGTGTGTACATGCATAAGAAAGCCTACAAGAAGCCGGAAGAGAGGAGGATCACAGGTCTCATCGAGTCCCTGGGTATGGAGATCCTGAGTTCGAAGGACCTGGAGCCTCTCTGATGGATTTCAGTGGGAATCCACGAAGGTTCCCTTGATCTCATTGCCCAAGATCGCATTCCTGAGCTCTTCGATGTCCCTTCCGTTGACCATGTACAAGTCAATCTTCTCTTTCATGGCGATGGTGACACCGAGGGGATCGAAAACGCAGGACTTTCCTGCATCGTGATCGTCGTAGACCACGTCCTTCAGTTCCTGTATGGTCATCTTGGAGAATCTCTTCGCATCAGGGTTCTTCCTGGGGTCGTCCGAATAGACGGCATCGACATTGCTGGCATTGATGATCCTATCGGCCTTGAGGTTCTCGGCTATCATGGATGCCACCGCATCTGTGGTATGTCCGGGTTCGGTACCGCCCATGACGACGATCTTCCCAGGTGCGGACATTCTGGCACATTCCTCTGCCTTGAGTGGGATCTCGGTGTTGGCGATGTCACCCAATGCTACAGTGAGCAACTTCGCGTTGACCCTGGTGATTCCGATACCGAGTTCATCGAGCTGGTACACGGTTCCGCCGAGTTCCCTTGCGGTTTCGGAATAGTAACGGGACATCTTTCCGCCACCGACGACAACGGCAATCTGTACCTCTTTGGAAACGTCTTTGAGCATGTTCGCCAATTCGGCTATGTACTTTGCATCGTCATTTCCGGGGATGAGGACAGACCCACCGACGGATATCACCACTTTCTCCATGGTAACCAACAATACCTTTATTATTAATGTGCATTTCCTTCACTACCGGCCGTTGGAGGAAAAATAAGGCAGAGAGTGGTTCAGCCGAGAGGGCAAAATACGATTTCAAGAAAGCTATGCAGGAACTTACGAGCGTCAGGGGACGCGGTACCGAGTTGATTTCGGTCTACATTCCGCCGACCAAACAGATCTCGGACGTCATGGCATACCTCAGGGACGAATACTCTCAGTCGTCCAACATCAAATCGAAGAGCACCATGAAGAACGTTCAGGGTGCCATCGATTCCATCATGTCGCGACTGAAGACGTACAAGGACATCCCACCGAATGGTATCGTCATCTTCTGTGGAGAGGTTCCCAGAGCAGGCGATCAGACCAAGATGGTCCAGTACGTCATCGACCCCCCAGAGTCGATCACCGCATTCCTTTACAGGTGCGACTCATCGTTCTTCACCGAACCTCTCGATGTGATGCTCCTTGACAAGAAGTACTACGGACTGATTGTCCTCGACAGGAAGGAGGCCACCTTGGGAATGTTGGCCGGAAGTAGGATCCAGGTGTTGAAGCACTTCGATTCCCTCGTTCCCTCCAAGCACCACCAGGGAGGTCAGTCATCCGTCCGTTTCGAGAGGTTGATCGAGATCGCCGCACACGAGTTCTTCAAGAAGATCGCTGACAACGCGACCACCGTCTTCCTCGACAACATCCTCGATCTCCAGGGTCTCCTCATCGGAGGTTCCGGACCTACCAAGGAGTTCTTCGTAAAGGAAGGATACCTCCACCACGAACTTCAGAAGAAGGTCGTCAACCCACTCTTCGATACATGTTATACAAACGAGTTCGGACTGAAGGAGCTCGTCGACAACGCCAAGGATGCGATCATCGGAATCGACCTTCTCAAGGAGAAGCAGCTGGTCCAGAGACTCCTGACCGAGATCAGGAAGCCTGATGGAGGACTCTCCTGTTATGGAGAGCAGATGGTCAGGGACGCAGTCAACATGTCCGCTGTGGACACCCTTCTGTTGTCCGAGGGTCTGAACAAGAGGCGCATATCCGTGAAGTGCCCTCAGGGACACGTCTATGACGACACCGTCCCCGAAGCCGATGAGAAGATCGAATGCAAGGTCTGCGGTTCCAATGCTGAGGTCGTAAGGAACGAGGACCTCGTGGACGACTTCTTCGAGTTGGCAGAGCCCTACAACACCAAGGTCGAGATCATCTCCACCGATTCCGAAGAGGGTCAGATGCTCATGGCGGCATTCGGTGGAATCGCAGGTATCCTCAGATATAAGGTGATGTGACCATGTCCGCAATCGAACAGTTCACGACCGAAGTAATCGATTCGGTCAACAAGGCATTGAACGAGATGGGTGCGTCAGACATCGCATTCCAGACCGAGGTTCCCCCTACAGACGCTGCAGACCTTGCAGTCCCCTGCTTCCAGATGTCCAAGGCCCTTAGGAAGGCCCCTGCGATGATCGCAGAGGAGATCGCATCCAGGATCCAGGTCGGAGGGACCATCGTATCCGTAACTCCAGTGAACGGATATCTCAACTTCAAGATGGACGACAGCATGCTCGTCGAGGGCACTGTCAGGGACATCCTGAACTCCGATGGTAAGTATGGTGCCTGGCCCAAGAAGGGCATCAGGGTCAATGTCGAACACACTTCCACCAACCCTACCGGGCCTATCCATGTAGGTCGTGCAAGGAATCCCGTCATCGGAGATACTCTCGCACGTGCTCTTGCAATGTGCGGATACGATGTCTCCACCGAGTACTATGTCAACGATGTGGGAAAGCAGGTCGTCATCCTCACCTGGGGTGTGAACAACCTCACGGAGGAACAGGCAGACGAGGAACGTGAGAGATGGGCGAAGGAGCACGAGAAGGAGGGTCAGGTCGAGGACCGTGACAAGACCGATCACAAGTGGGTCGCATTCTACCGTATCGCCAACAGGATGATGGAGAACGATCCTGCCGTCAAGGAGGAGATCTCCGACATGCTCAGGAGGTTCGAGGCCGGTGACCAGGAGATCATCGATACCGTCAGGAAGACCGCCGAGGGAATGTTGGACGGTCTCAGGCAGACGCTCGGTAACATCGGGGTCACATTGGATACCTACACCTGGGAATCACGTTTCATCGCCGATGGTTCCGCAAGGGATGTCGTCGAGAGGATCAAGCAGTGCGACAAGGCAGGTCAGGAGGAGAACGGCGCATGGTTCGTCGATCTCAAGGATTACGGAATCCATGGAAAGAACACCAAGTTCACATTCACCAGAGCGGACGGAACCACCCTGTACACCACCAGGGACATCGCATATCACCTGGACAAGTTCAAGAGAGCGGACAGGTTGATCGACGTTCTCGGTGAGGACCAGAAGCTCGGAAGCAAGCAGCTCTGCTGCGTGTTGGACATACTCGGAAGCGAGAGGATGCCCGAGCCAATGTTCTACTCCTTCGTCTCCCTTCCCGAGGGAAAGATGTCCACCAGGAGAGGAGTGGTCGTCTATCTTGACGATCTGATCGACGAAGCCGTTGCCAGGGCCTATGATGAGATCAAGCAGAGGCGTACCGACATCCCCGAGGAGAAGATGCGCGAGATCGCGAACGCTGTCGGTGTCGGAGCCATCAGGTACAACATCGTACGTGTGCAGCCCGAGAAGCAGTTCGTCTTCACTTGGAGCGATGCACTCAACTTCGATGGTAACAGTGGTCCGTTCGTCCAGTATGCACATGCAAGGGCATGCAGCATGCTCAAGAAGGCCGGAGAGTACCAGCAGGTCGTGGATGCTTCCAAGCTCACCGATGCTGCAGAGATCAAGTTGGTCAAGGTACTGTCAAAATTGCCCGAGGTCATCAGATCCGCAGCAGAGGACAGGCGTATCCACCTTCTGCCTGCATACGCACACGAGGTCGCATCCGCATTCAACCAGTTCTATGCGGCCGTCCCTGTCCTCACGTCCGGTGAGTCCAGGGATGCACGTATCACGCTCGTCGATTGTACCAGGATTGTCCTCAGGAACGTCCTGAACACGATGGGACTTGCAGCTCCGGAGGAGATGTAAGATGGAAATCCGCCCCATGAAGCTCAAGGACCTTGTCAAGGTCCGCGATCTGGAGATGGAGTGCATCAAGGAGTATTTCTCCAGGACCCTCGAGAACAAGTGGGAGGACCTCCCATCCGATTGGAAGGAT
>JAFVZR010000100.1 GCA_017508065.1 Candidatus Methanomethylophilaceae archaeon | reverse complement strand
CTCGCCAGGAGCTTTACGACAGGGCCGAGTACATGATCAAGAGGTCGAGGGGACTCACCGCCAAGATGATGGACGACGGCTACATCGAGGACTGCAGCAAGGCATTCCTCTGAAAACGTTGAAAACAGGGGCTTCGGCCCCTAATTTAATCTTATCTCCACTATAGTCCCGGAGAATCACATCCTGGATTCATTTTCATTGTCCGTTGATGTCCATGTTCCCATTATGCCCGGACGATCCATTTGGATTTTGGCGAAATTGATTATAAGGGAAACCATTGTCGTGTCTGAATATCATCAGATGGATGGTTTGAGCATCGAATATAGGAGGCATGGTGGTGAAACCGAATATCGATTCCAAGGTCGTTCTCGCAGTTGTTCTGTGCCTTCTGGTGTTCGTCGGAGAATATTACACATATTATTCCGATATCCACGAGTACGATGCCTCAGCGACATGGGGTGATGGGACTGTTGAATACAGCGTGTATTCATCCGGTTCCGATGCCTATTCTGCCGTTCTCATAGATGATCTCATCAATGTCGATAGACTGACCATCCTTGTCGACGAGGGTTACGACCGTCTGTACGATGAGGCTAGCAGGATGACAGGCGTGTCATACGTGGATCAGGAGCATTACGCCATCCAGATCACCGAGGCATTGGAGCTTCGCAGTTTCCATGATGTCACTACGTGTGGTTCAACCGATCTGTCCAGATACATCGCCGATACCATGGGGGATCCATCCGGACACGGTCTCCTGGTCATGACCTATTCCCTCCCTGTCTCGGTCTATGACGGGACATCCGACTGCCCGCTGCTGGAGTGGGTCTCTGCAGGCGGTTCCCTGTACTGGATAGGTTCGGAGATATGCTCCCTGTACACCGAGGACGGAGTACTGATGAAGGTCAACAACAGTCAGGAACTGCTTTTCGGCATTGATTGCATGAACCGTTCCGATGAATACCTTGCAGATAGGATAATCGAGAACGGATTCACGGATGCGCTGTGTTTGAAGAACAGCGGTCTCAATTTCGCATTGGATGTCACCGATATCGCCGATTCATTGGCTATCGGATACTCCAAGGACGGATACTCCACGATATCGTTCGTGGGTTACGGCACGGGGCAGATATGTGTGATCGGGGGAGAGACGTGCGTCAACCAGACAGACGACATCGGACAGGTCATCGCATCAGGTCTGTCCTACGGGTCCACATTGGTCGAGGTCCAGAAAGGGGTCGTGACCAGAGGGGAGTACACAGCGGTCATGGACGTCCCATCCGATACAGCATCCCTGTATGTGTTCACAGGTGGATTCTATACGAATTTCGGGGAGGCCTTCCATGTCTGAGTGCGAGGGGCGTATCGGGATAATCGATCGGGTCAACGGGTTCTTCGGATCAATAAAGCACCCGTTGCTTTGGTTGATCATCATAGGAACTCTGATCCACCTTTTCGCTGCCGTGTTCCAGATAGTGTTCGATAACGACTATTGGGCATTGGTGATCCGTAACATCGAGGCTGGAAACGGTCTGTATGAGGTGACGGGATACTACTACACGCCGGTATGGGGTTATGTTCTTGGGTTGGTCAGTGCTCTGCAGACCGTTTTCCTAGATCTCGGAATGGACGTTCTCAGGGTAGTCGAGTTCTTCTTCGCAGAGGACCTTCCTTACACATACTACAGTGCTACGGTCCCATCCATAGCGTTCAGTATATCGACGAAGGCACCGTTGATCCTGTCGGATCTTATCCTGGCATATCTGGTCAGGTCCCTCGTTGTGGATTCCACAGGGGATGTCAAGAAAGGGAACCTGGCGTTCATCCTCATCTACATGTGTCCTCTGCTCATAGGGGCATCATGCATAACCGCCATGCCGGATACGATAGCAGCCATGTTCACGGTCATGACCGTGGTTCTGTTGAGGCGCGACCACCACTTCCTTGCCGGAATGACATTCTGCATAGCGGTTCTGACCAAGTTCTTCCCCGTGTTCCTGTTCTTCCCGTTGGTCGCCTACGTCCTGATGAGGAGTCGTGACAATGGGACGAACGGTGTTCGCAACGTGTCTGCGGCAGCATTCGGGGCGGTCGTGGCCCTCCTGGTGGTGTTCGCACCGCAGCTGATCGAGGGGTCAATCGAAAGTTGTTTCCAGTTCCTCACGGACAGGACTGGAGGTTCGCAGGGAGATTCGATCCTGAGCATGTTTACTGGCAGGATGCGTATCATCGTCTATGGGGCGATCACGATAGCATCACTGTATGTCGGGTACTACATGTACAAGAAGTGCAGATGGGATGCGGACAGGGCCCTGATGTTCTACGGGTTCCTTATGATGGCCCTCTGCATGATATATCCCCCGACGCCCCAGTACATAGTGATTCTGATGCCGTTCCTCGTATATTGGGCGGTCACCGAGGATCGCAGATACATCACAAGTTGGTGGATGATCTCTCTGTTTGGATTGTTCTTTGCGTTGTCATCCAATTTCCTCGTCCTTCTGCCGATAGCGGCATGGACCGGATTGATTGATGTGAGTGTACTGTCCGAGTACTTCGCATCATTCGTCCTCGGGGATTTCCCTGTATCTGCAGTATGGTCCATCGTCGGTGGGACCCTGACATATATTGGAATACTGTCTATTATCTGGATCATGTTCGGGGAGAACATACGTCGTATTGGAGGCCGTACACGTGACTGACGTCTCGGACAGGGCCTTCTCAAGCAAGGTCTCCCTGAACGTGTTGACCAATGTCGTCCGCACGGTGGTAATGGCCATCGTGGGTTTCATGATGGTCCCCTACTACATAGGGGAGTTCGGGATGGCCGCATATGCCATAATCCCGTTGATCACTACGGTGACGACATACTTCCTCGCGATGTCCGATTCATTGGCCAGTGCTTTCACCCGTTACACTGCTGTGGCAGTGGGGGAGGGAGATATGGATGCAGTGAACCGCACGTTCACATCATCGGTGGTCGGGATGGCCAAGTGCATCCTCCTGATGATGCCTCTGGTGCTGTTGATATCGATCGCTTCTCCGCACGTCTTCGATACAGGGGGGTCCGATTCCCTGGATGTCCAGCTGGCATTCTTCATGATAATGGTCTCGTCCCTGATGATATCCTTCAGTGCATGCATGGGAAGTGTGTTCATGGCCTACAACAGGATGTACATAACGTTCCTGGGCAGGATAGTCCATTGCGTGCTGCAGGTGGGATTGGTCATAGCCTTCTTCTTTGTGGAGGGGCCGTCCTTAGCGTTCATAGGGGTGTCGTACATCGTCGCTTCCGTCGTGTTCCTGGGAATTATGGTCGTGAACCTCCGCAGGGTGTGTCCGACTCTGGTGTTCTCGAGGAAGTACTACGATCCGGAACTTCTGAAGAAGATGAGTGGTCTCGGTGTATGGGCGATCGTGTCCCAGATGGGATCTCTCCTGTTCATCCAGGCCTCTATGATCGTCGTGAACCTGATGATAGGCAGTCTCGCCCAGGGTACGTTCGCCATCGCTGCAAACATGATCTCGATGGTGAACACCGCATGCACATCCGTGGCCATTGCAGCCACACCACTCGTCTACAGGAGCTATGCACAGGGCGATATCGAGCACATGATAAGCGTCCTGAAGGTGTTTACGAAGTTCTCCGGGGTCATGATGGCCTTCCCTCTGGTGTACATAATCGTGTTCGCACCACAGGTCATAGGGGTCTGGCTGGGTCCGGGTTACGAGGACATCTACTCGTTGCTCTACATCATGCTGCCCGTGGAAGTCGCCGTCTGCACATCCAATGCACTAGTCAACGTGCCCGTGGTGTATGAGAAGCTCCGCCCTGTTGCAATAGCGACCATCGCTTTCGGGATCCTAAACGTTGCATTCACCATGGTGATTCTGGAGTTCACCGATCTCGGTGTCCTGGGCGCATGTGTGTCCTGGGCGATATCCATGGCATTGCTGAAACTGTTGTTCTATCCGTTGTACACATCGAGGCTCATAGTCGGTGACCGCAGGTTGTTCTCGAGGCCTATGCTGTGGAGCTACATGTCGTTCGGCGTGCTGTTGATCCTGGGTATTCTGTTGACAGAGGTCTTCATACTGCCGACCACCTGGGGTGCCGTCATCATTTCCGCACTCGGGGGCATGGTCGTGTACGCGTTGTTCGTCATCCGCTTTATGTTCAGCAGAGAGGAGAGGGGCGTTATGAAATCGTTCCTGCCAGGGTTCGTTCAGAAAGCCCTCCGTATCTGAGTGGAGAGTATTGGTCAGGATTTCCTGTTGACGATGTACTCGGTGTAGGCACTGCATGGGAAACCGCCGGCACCGGTGCGCTTGTCCTCAGGGGGCGGGGTCATGTAGTCCCCGTACAATTTGGTGAGCATGGCATCCGCTTCACAGGGCAGTGGGACATCCGTATCCTCGAAGGGATGTATTACCGGGGTTCCGAAACAGGATGAGGGGAAGCTGTTCTTCTTGAAGTTGTTGGTACACACGGTGACCATGGATGTATCCTTGTTGGTCGTAATCGATGACAGCCGTTTGAAGAACCGGGGGACACGTCTGAACATCCTGTACAGGGTGATGTTTTTCAGTTTGTTGATGAGGTGGATCGAAATTGCGAACCCCCAAAGAGAAGCGTTGGTGAGCAGTCTGTTCACCTTCTTGTCCGGATATGGGACCAAGGTGAAGATGTCTATGAACGGCAGTTCCTCGTCACGAAGTCCCTGCTCTAGGTCTGTGCCCCGGTATATGACATGAGGGTGGCTGTCACTGGGACACTCGTTGTAATAGTATCTGTCTTGATCCAGTTCTGTTGTCAGGATGCTGCGGACCCTGTCCAGATCCTCTTCCCAGATCAGGAGGTCCATGTCATCATCCCACGGGATGAATCCGTTATGGCGTATCGCCCCGATGGATGTTCCGAAATGCGAGTAGAACCGTATGTTGTTGCGTTCAAGGACGGTTTTTATGTCCTTGTACATCTCCAGAAGGGTGCTCTGCATCTCGTTCACGGTGTCACGGCCTTACATTCCCTTGGTCATGGATCAAATACGTGGGCGGTCTCTGAGGTTGGTCGTTGAGATGCCGTCCGTGTATGGGAAGAACACGATGTCTATTCCGAGTTCATCGAACTGTGCCTGGGTGTGTGCGAACCTCTCCGAACCCTGCCAGTCGCTTCCGGAGAACAGGACATCGAATTTACATCTGTCCAGGATAAGGGTCTTATCCTCAACCTCCTCAATGGAGACGATCATGGCGGAATCCACGGATCTGAGTGCGGATACGATCCTTAGACGTTCTTCGTCGTTGTAGAGGGGTTTTTTGTTTTTGTATTGGATGGAGTATTCGTCTGTGCAGATGCCGACCACGAGTTTGTCACACATCTTCTTACAGTTCTCGAACAGGTTCAGGTGACCTGGGTGAAGCATATCGAAAACCCCAACAGTTAGACCTATTGAGTACTGTTTGGACATGCTGGATAATTGTACAGGTTTTATATCATGGCTTTGTCAGCGGTCACTTCGCCGAGGCCCGAATCACTTCTTGACCACACCTGGAACCATCCTGTACAGTAGGATGTACCTGGCGAATGCAGCCAGAGGGTACATCACACCGTAGAACAGCACGAAGATGTCCATCAAGTCCAGGATTGCGAAAACGGGGATGAGAAGCATCATGTTCGTGAACACCAATGGGTTCAGGATCATCAGGATTCTGAATAGGCGCTGGTTCTTGAAGTGCTTGCCCTCCACAGCGGCGGTTCCCTTGTCACGGTCCAATGCCTTGTCGGGACAGCAGTTGTTGTAGTTGGCACCTAGATCTATGATGAGGATCATACCGAGACCAGCGGTGAAACCGAGTATCAGGTATGCAGCCGGGTCGATCGCGATGCCGAACAGTTCTGTACGTCCCGAGATCCACGCACCGAATCCTGCTCCGAACATCAGGATGGGATACGTCGTCCTGTGGTTGACACGGTCCTGGAACCTTCCCCTGACGGATTTCATGTCCTTGTATCTGGCAATGTCGCCGTCGGAGTAGTCGAGGGCGTATGCCACGATCCATCCGAGTCCACCTAGGACGCACAGGATGCGGTCTCCTGTGAAAAGGAGGGCCGCCGATGCAATCATCAAGAGTCCCCAGAATATGGTGATCTGGTTGGGAGTCACCGGGGTTCTGAGAAGAATGAGGGAGAATATCCTACTAAGTGGCCTGAACACATACTTCGATGTGGCATTGTCGTATTCCGATGCTGTCTGAACACCGAATAGCCGTTTTTTGTCGATTTTCTCCACGTGATGCGTTAGAGGTACGTGATATAAAAAAGTCGTGACAATGGTCGTTTTTAGGTACAATCTGTACTTAGATGGAATTTTCTTAGAAATGGTGAAAAATGTATCGGGGGTTGTCCCCCCATGGTTTGTTAAAATCAGATGACAGTGGAGGAGACGCACTCGACGTTCTCGATTCCCTCGATGGACTGGAGGGCGGACTCGAGTTTGCTTCCTGCCTCCTCATCGGAATCATCGATGAGGAATCCTGCGTTGATCTTCATGAGGCCAAATGCAACGGGCTCAATCTTTGTCTCGAGGAGCTTGACACCTGCGGGGAGAACTCCGGGAAGGGTCTCGATGATTGCATCGAGGTTGATGTCAGTGCTCTCGGGCATGAGGTCGTATCCTGCAACAATCTCTCCCATATCG
>JAFVZR010000099.1 GCA_017508065.1 Candidatus Methanomethylophilaceae archaeon | reverse complement strand
TCAAATCAGGGAGTGGGGACCACTCCTTTCTTCAAATTCTTAAAATGTCAAATAATTCGCTTGTCATTAATTGATATAAAAACGAATACAGTACATAACATAATGCTGTAATTCATCTTTCTTTAAATACGCACATACAGAGAACCCCGTATGGACCTCACAGTCTCTAAAAAGGATATACTGATACTGATCCTGTCCGTAGCAGGTTGCCTATGTGTAGGAATGATATCTGGTTGGACAGCACCGAGTATGGACCTGTACCCCGACCTGAAGAACCCTCCGTTATCCCCTCCAGGGATTCTGTTCCCGATCGTTTGGACCATTTTGTACATCCTCATGGGAATCTCATTGTGGATGATGTATCGCAAAGGACATAACATCCTCTTCTTCATACTGTTCGCACTACAATTGTTCCTGAACTTCATCTGGACACCTTTGTATTTCGCATGGGGATATATGGCACTGGCCCTCATCGACCTTATCGCGTTGTGGATAGTGGTATTTGTGATGATGGGCATTGCAAAGATGGATGATGTCAAGATATCTGCATACTTGCTGATCCCGTATCTATTGTGGCTCACATTTGCAGCATACCTGAACATCGGAACGATAATTCTGAACTAAACCGGGGCCTGACACATATGGGAATCGTTTTTTCATATGTGTCGATCCCGACTAAAAAAGAGGAGTGGGGGCGATCCCCACTTACATCACGATTCCACCGTCGACATTGACGATGGTTCCGGTGGTGAATGTCGCCTCATCAGATGCGAGATAGACGTATGCGCCTGCGAGCTCATCCGGTTCTGCCATCCTTCCGAGAGGAGTCATCATCGCAAGGAACTGCCTCATCTTGTCGGAGGTGAACTCCTTGGCCATATCGGTGGCTACTGCTCCGGGCGCGACAGCGTTCACACGGATGTTGTACTGTCCCAATTCCTTGGCACAGGACTTGGTGAGTCCGTTGATACCGAACTTGGAGGAGGAATATGCAGTCTGCATCTTTCCTCCATACGATCCGACCATCGAACTGGTGTTGATAATGCTTCCTCCGCCGTTGTCCCTCATCACCTTGGCAACCTCACGGATAATCTTGAACGGACCGACGAGGTTGATGTCTATGACGGATGTGAAATCCTCATCGGTCATCTCCAGGATGCTCTTGGTGGATGTTACTCCGGCGTTGTTGACCAACGCATCGATCCTTCCCCATTTGTCCACAACGGCAGAGACCATACCCTTGATCTCCTCCGTGTCGTTCACATTGACTCCGATGGGCAACATCTCTGCCTGCGGATACTTCTCCCTGAGAATGGACACGGCCTTCTCTGCAGAGGACAGTCTGCTTCCACATACTGCTACCTTTGCACCTTCTCTGACAAACGCTTCCGCGATCGCGAATCCGATACCGCGGGAAGCACCTGTGATGATCGCTACCTTGTTCTCGAGCCTCATTGTTACACCTGTTTGTCCTATGAATATGCTATGAATTAATCGCAGTTAACCTATATAACCCCTAGTGAGTAACAGGATGACCCCCTCAGGACGATTTTATTCCGCAAGGATAGTCCTCGGGAGAACCGATCGCCAGATCCTTCACCACAGATGCATAGAATCTGAACCCTCCGGCCATATGACTGCAATCATATCCGTTCTGAGCAAGGATCCTGTATCCGATATATGACCTCAATCCGCTGTGACAGAATATCGCCACCGGCTTGTCCTTCGGGATCTCGGACAGCCTATCACGCAATTCGTCCACGGGGATGTGCAACGGACCCTCGATATGCTGATTCGCATACTCCGCAGCAGTGCGCAGATCCACCACTGTGATGTTCGGATCGGCCACCTTGGCATCCAATTCATCCCAATGATACTGCTTTACCAATCCGGAGATCAGATTGGTGGCAACGAACCCTGCGTAGTTCACAGGATCCTTTGCGGACGAATATGGAGGAGCGTAGGACAGTTCCAACTCGGCAAGATCCTCGACCGTCATACCTGCACGTATCGCGACGGCCATGACATCGACACGTTTATCCACACCGTCATATCCAACGATCTGTACACCCAATACGGTACCTGTGACCCTATCGAAGATCGTCTTGATGGACATGTTCTTCGCACCGGGGTAGTATGATGCGTGCGATGCGGAGAATGTATAGACCTTCTCCACGTCATATCCTGCGTCCTTGGCCTGTTTCTCCGTAAGGCCCGTTGCACCGACGGTCATATCGAACACACGGAGTACTGACGATCCCATGCTTCCTTTATAGACGGAATCCAACCCTGCGATGTTGTCCGCAACGATCCTTCCCTGTTTGTTCGCAGGACCTGCCAATGCGATGTTGGATGGTGCACCGGTGATGAGGTTCTCCACCTGTATCGCATCACCCACAGCATAGATGTCGGGATCCGAGGTCTGCATATGATCGTTGACCACGATGGTACCTTTCACTCCGAGCTCCAGACCTGCATCCTTGGCAAGCCCGGTGTCCGGTACGACACCCAATGCCACCACTGCCATGTCGGCCTTGATCCTGCCCCCTGACCTCAGGAGGACCGTGAGCCCACCCTCGGTCTCGAATCCCACAACGGCATCGGACAGTCTCAGATCGACACCTTTGGAACGTATGTGGTGATGGACATCGGCGGCCATCTCCCTGTCCAATTGAGGTAGTACATGATCGGGCCTTTGAACGATCGTAACATCGATACCGAGTGCGTGAAGGTTGTCAGCGACCTCTAATCCGATATAACCTCCACCGCATACCACGGCGGTCTTCGGAGAGTTCTCGTTGACGAACCCGTGCATCCTGAAGGTGTCCTCGACAGTACGTAACGTCATCACTCTGGAATCGTCTATGCCAGGCATATCGGGCACCAATGGTTTTGCACCCGGAGAGAGGATGAGTTTGTCATAGGATTCATCGTATTCGGTACCGTCGATAAGGTTACGCACTCTGACGGACTTTCCGGAACGATCGATGGAGATCACCTCACTGTTGACCCTCGCATCCACATTGAACCTCGATGCGAACGACCCAGGAGTCTGAAGGGTGAGTTTGTTCCTCTCGGTTATCGTTCCGCCTACATAATACGGAAGACCGCAGTTAGCGTAGGACACATACCCAGTACGTTCAAGCATGACGATCTCTGCGGATTCGTCCAATCTTCTCAGACGAGCGGCGGCAGAAGCTCCGCCGGCCACTCCACCGACGATTACAACCTTCATAAAATACCATCGACAAAGTAGGATATAATTGTGCCCTCCTTAAGTCTCCCTAGTAACTGGATATAATATAGCCAGATGTACGAATCTATGATATACCATCATCGAGTACAGACCTTGGTAACAACATGTCACTGACTGAAATACTCGAACACGTCAATGATTACTTCTGGTACATTCCACTTGTTCTCATCGTTTGTCTCGGAATATACGGCACCTACAGGCTGAAGGGTGCCCAGTTCCGTGATTTCAAGGAGATGTTCAGGGTAACATTCTCCAAGGAATGCCCCCACAAGGGCAAGATTTCGACCTTGCAGGTCTTCTGCATCAGTATGGGTAACCGTATCGGTGTCGGAAACATCTCCGGACCCATCCTCGCCATCCTCGTCGGAGGCCCCGGAGCGATCCTTTGGATGTGGCTCTTCGCATTGCTCGGTATGGCATCGAGCCTTATCGAGACCACCGTAGGTCAGCTCTACAAGACCAAGGACGAGAAGGGAGACTACCACGGAGGTCCCGCATACACCATCCTCAACGGACTCAACATGAAACGTGTCGCCGTCTTCGTTGCGGTCGTCATGATCCTCATGTACGTTGTCGGATTCATCTCCATGGAGGTCAGCAGTATCTCCTCCGCACTCACCGGTGCATTCGAATTCGAGGGCAACTCGCTGTTCTTCGCGATCCTCCTGACCGCGATCTCCGCAGGAATCATCATCGGCGGAATCTCCAGGATCGCCAAGATCTCCGTCTGGCTCGTTCCCGCGATGGCCATCCTCTGGTTGGTGCTTGCAGTCGTATCCATCGCATTCAGCACCGGAGGAATCATCAACGCATTCGTGATGATCTTCCAGTATGCGTTCTCCGTACCTTCCGCGATCGGTGGAGGTATCGGTGCGATGATCATGATCGGAATGAAGAGAGGGGTCCTGTCCAACGAGGCGGGTATCGGTACCATCACCAACGTATCCTCCATGGCGGATGTCGAGCACCCCACCAAGCAGGGACTGTCCCAGTCCCTCGGAGTGTTCATCGATACCATCGTCAGTACCATCACTGCACTGGTCATCCTCTCCTATGCCGACATCGAGACCATCATCGCTCTCGACCTGGAATCCATCGACCTCCTCCAGTACATCCTCGCCGACACCATCGGTGGTGCTGCACCCTATCTGGTCGCACTGTTCCTCTTCGTATTCGCATTCACATGCCTTATGGGGGATTACGTCATCGGAGAGAACAACCTCTCGTTCATCACCAAGAACAGGACTGCCAAATACGTCATGATCGCAGGTCTGCTCGCAGTCGTCTTCCTTTCAAGCTTCTACGCATCCGATGCGATGTTCGCAATCGTCGACATCTTCCTCGGAATCTGCGGAGTCATCAACTGTCTCGTGATGTTCAAGCTCGCAGGAAGAGCCTTCGAAGCGTACAAGGACTACCGTGCACAGAGGGCTGCAGGAAAGGAGACCCCTGTGTTCTCCAAGTCCTGCCTCAGTGATTCGACAGGAGTAAACGAGTGGGAGTGATGCGAAAGCATCACAACCCCACCTTCAAAACATCATAGCCACCGTGGAAGCTACGGATGCGATGTTCGACTCGAACCAGTTCAAGGTTCCTGTGAATATGCTCTGTACTCCCATGGTGGCGATGAACAATCCGAATATCTTCGTGAAGATACCTATCGCCTGTTCTCCGACCAATTTCATGATCCTGTTGGACATCCTCAGGATGACCCAGGTGATCGCCAATGCCACTATACTTGCTATTATTGTGGCCAACTCCCCATTCTCCGACGAGAAGATGATGGCTGCTGTGATCACACCCGGACCCGTCAATACGGGTGATGCGATGACGGCCCACGCGGCACCCTTTGAACCGGCCTGCTTCGTAAGTTTGAGCCCAAAGACCAGTTCTATCGCCATCATGAGGAATATTATACCTCCTGCGACACGGAACGTGTCCATCGTTACACCGAACAGTTCCATCAGATCGTCCCCGAAGAAGAGGAAGACGATCAACAGGATGGCGGCTACAAGTATCGAATAGTTCGCATATTTGCTGACAGTCTTCTCGTTCAATCCCTCCGTGACCGATATGAACATCGGAAGACTCGCAAAGGGATCCAATATCAGGAACAGGGAGATTGTCATCGAAACAATGACGGTCAGATCCATATCGATTCCATCCTAACGTGTATATTTACAGGTTTCACAAATACAACCGACCGAATACCACGGACAACACATCCTAAACGCTGGCACAAAGAAAATCCCTATAAATGACCGATGCAATCTGGGCGCATATGGGTGCTTTCATCAACCTACTGATTGAGGGCAGATTATATGCACAGATATTCGGAATCCTGATGATCCTCATCATGATGTACGCAGAGCGCTCGACCCCCGAGAAGATCCCTCTGTGGACATTCGTATTTATGGCACTGCCGATATTAGGTACGCTCGCATACCTGATGATCGGTCAGACGTTCTATGCCGAACACACGTTCAAGATCAAGGGCGTCAGTGACAAGGCCCTTGCAAAGGCGGAGAAGTTCGACGAGTATCTGATCGAAAGCGACATCACCACCCTCGATGAGGATACCACGAAGGTGATCAAGGCGATAAAGAGCGTCGGTGGATCCGTTTACAGTAACAACAACGACATCCAGCTGTTCACCGACGGTAACGACTTCTTCGAGAATATGTTCGAGGACATCAGGAATGCCAAACACTTCATCCATCTGGAATACTTCATCCTAAGGAACGACCAACTCGGGAACGAGCTCATGGAGCTCATCACCGAAAAGGCACACGAAGGTCTGGACGTCAGATTGGTCATAGATTATCTGGGTATCAAACAGAAGGAACTCATGGAGCCGATACATGAGTTCAGGGCCGCGGGTGGAAAGTTCACCACGTTCCACAGGATGGCGACTGTCCTGCTGAGTCCTAAGAAGAACAACAGGAACCACAGGAAACTTACGATCATAGATGGAGATATCGCGTACTGCGGAGGATACAACATAGGTGACGAGTACCTTGGAAAGGGCGAATTCGGTAATTGGAGGGACTCAGGAGTTCGTATCCGCGGAGGCGGTTGTATCCCGATCAACATCAGGTTCCTTAAGGACTGGAACTATGCATACAGGAAATCCACGGAGAACATCGACATGGAGAAGATGTTCCGTAAATCCATGTTCACGCCCTACGGGGAGGAAAGGATGCAATTGGTCTCCGGAGGGCCGGATATCGCATGGAAGAATCCTGTGAGGCTACAATACCTGGAGATGATCAGGGTCGCCAAGAGGAAGATATGGATCCATACCCCATACCTCATCCCCAACGATTCCTTGGTGGACGGACTCCTCCTCGCAGCGGCATCGGGAGTGGATGTGAGGATCATCATCCCAGACCGTCCCGACCACTACTTCGTGTATTGGAACAACCTGTACTTCGCCAACAAGCTCATGGAGGGAGGAGTTCGTGTCTACCATTACAACAACGGATTCGTCCATTCGAAGACCGTCGTGGTCGATGACTTCTTCTGTTCCGTCGGATCGGCGAACATGGATGATCGCTCTTTGGTGCACAACTTCGAATCCAATGCGATGATCTATTCGGAAAGAATCGCGAAAGAGATGACCGAGGCCTTCGAGAAGGACTTGGAATTCTGTACGGAATACAGTTGTGAGGAATACAAGAAACGTACTCCTATGATGAAACTGAAGATCAGTATCTCAAAAATGTTCAAAACACTGTCATGACGACGGTCATATGACCGCCGCCAGACAGACTTACTTCTTCTTCGCCTGGTTGGCGACACCGTTGATCTTGGCCGCGATGACGTCCTGATCTCCGAGATACCTCTTGGAGAGCACATTCATGTCATCATCGAACTCGTAGACCAGCGGGACACCGGTAGGGATGTTGACACCGACGATCTCATCGTCGGATACGTTCTCGATGTACTTCACCAATGCGCGGAGGGAATTTCCGTGTGCGACGACAAGCACCCTCTCCCCAGCCTTCATCCTGGGAACGATCTCCTCGAGATAGTAGGGTACGGCACGTGCGACGGTATCGGCAAGACATTCGGTCAGAGGAAGGACGGACTTGTCCTCCTTGCGATACATGTCATTGAATGCAGGATTCCTCTCGTCGTCCGCCTCCAATGCGGGTGGTGGGGTCGCATAGGAGCGCCTCCACAGCTTGACCTGCTCCTCACCGTACTTCTCAGCGGTCTCGGCCTTGTTGAGTCCCTGGAGTGCACCGTAGTGCCTCTCATTGAGTTTCCAGTTCTTGATGACAGGGAGCCACTCACGGTCCATGCTCTCAAGTGCCAGATTGAGCGTGTGTATGGCACGCTTCAGATAGGATACGTAACAGACATCGAAATCGAATCCCTCTGCCTTGAGTACCTTACCTGCCTCGGCAGCCTCCTTCTTTCCGGTCTCGGAGAGGTCGACATCGGTCCAGCCAGTGAAGAGATTCTCCTTGTTCCAAAGGCTCTCTCCGTGCCTTATCAGTACCAGCTTCATGCTCATTGCAATGATATTGTGTCCAGACGATATATGGGTTGTTGAGCTGAACAGACATCATAAGCGTAGCCTTATACCGATACAGACACATTCCAGAGGTATGTCCACACTAGTTCTGTACGCATCCCTTACGGGAAACACCAAGGCAGTAGCCGAATACATCGCCGAAAAGACCAATGGGGTCGCTATGGACATAAAGAATGCTCCGAACGACCTGTCCGAGTATGACACCGTCATCTTCGGGAGCAGAGTACATGCAGGAGGTGTGTCCAAACCTATGCAGAGATACATCGGGGAGAACTACGACATACTCCTTCAAAAGAAGGTCGCGTACTACCTCTGCTGTATGTTCACCGGAGATAAGGCCGAGAAACAGATGGCCAGTGCTGCCGCATCATTGGGTATCTTCAACGGAACATACTTCGTAGCCGGAAAGAAACTTGCCGCTGACGGAAAACAGATCGATGAGTTCATCGCCAAACTGGACAGTATCGGTATCGGTGACATGATATGAAGGTAGTAAGGATCGATGAATCCAGATGCGATGGTTGCGGACTTTGCGTGAAGGCATGTCACGAGGGTGCGCTGGCACTTAAGGATGGTAAGGCCGTACTGTCCAATCATATGCTATGTGACGGCATCGGGGACTGTCTTCCCGCCTGTCCGCAGAATGCGATCTCCTTCTTCGAAAAGCCGGACAGCATAATGGCACCACAGATGACCCAGATTGGTGGACCACAATGGCCTATCAAATTGGAACTTGTCGCGGAAAGGAACCCGATGTTCGACGGAAAGGACCTGTTAATTGCCGCTGACTGTTCCGCATTCACATACCCAGATGTGATGAGGGACTTCTGCAAGGACGGCATCAGGATCATTGCGTGCCCCAAACTAGGCAAGGTGGATCAGGAGAAATTGGAGAACATCATCTCCAAGAATGAAATAAGGTCCATCACAGTATTAAGGATGGAGGTCCCTTGCTGCGGACCGTTAGCTATGAAGACACGGGCCGCCCTTGTAAATAGTAAGAAGAGTATGCCTCTGACCATCAAGACCATAACCAGAGGTGGCGAGATCAGAGAGGTTTGAAACAAAATCTCATTTTAATCCTACATTATCACTAAGATTTTAATATAATATATGAATATCGTAGAAAATCTACGATATTCGTATTATTTTTTACGAATATCGAAATTTTAAAGCTAAGTTATATTAACGAACCCGACATAAAGCAGACCCAGTCGAATCAGACGACATGCCGCGTGGCAATGCGTCCTGATCGTGTACCTAGAATTCAGGTGAAATTACATGGCAGATATCGTTCAGTTTTTGACGGATGTTTTCAATCCGGCAAACAAGTACATCTGGTACGTTGCCTTCGTGTTCCTCATCGGTCTGGGTCTGTACTTCACATACAGGTTGAAGTTCATGCAGATCCTCAAGGTCGATGAGACCTCCAAGCTGGCACTTACCAACATCAGCGCTGACGATGACAAGCAGAAAGTGTCATCGTTCGAAGCGTTCTGCATCGGTATGGGTGCCCGTATCGGTGTCGGAAACATCGCAGGAGTCGCAAATGCAATCATCCTCGGAGGACCCGGAGCAATCCTTTGGATGTGGATCTTCGCAATCATCGGATCCGCAAGCTCCTTCATGGAGTCCGTTCTCGCACAGCTCTACAAAGAGAAGAAGTCCGACGGAAGCTACCACGGTGGACCCGCATACTACGCAACCAAGGGACTCAAGAGCAGGAAGCTTGGAATTGTTCTCGCATTCCTCACCATCCTCGCATTCGGTATCGGATTCGTCGGAGTCCAGGCAACCAACTGTGCATCCGCACTCAGCAATGCATTCCAGTTCGAACACAACGATGTTGTATTCGGTCTGATCATTGCAGCTGCAGCAGCAATCGTCTTCTTCAGCGGAGTCAAGAGGATCGGAAAGTTCACCGCAAAGGTCGTCCCCCTCATGGCACTCGCATGGTTCTTCTTTGCGATCATCGTCATCTGTATGAACTTCTCCGGAGTACCTTACGCTGTCGAGCTCATCTTCGACAATGCATTCAGGCCCGAGTCCTTCGCAGGAGGAGCAATCGGTACCGTCATCATGAACGGTCTTAAGAGAGGAGTCTTCTCCAACGAGGCAGGTCTCGGTTCCGTTGCAAACATCGCAGCAACCGCAAACGTCAAGCACCCCGCAAAGCAGGGAATGATCCAGTCCTTCGGAGTTCTTGTCGACACCCTCGTCGTCTGTTCCATCACTGCATTCGCAATCCTGTCCTTCGGCGGATGGGAAGCCCTCAGCCTTAAGTACAAGGGAGCAGTCCTCGTTCAGGAGGTCATGCGCGCAACCATTGGAGACTTCGCAGTCTACGCACTCGCACTCTTCATCCTGGTCTTCGCATTCACCTCCATGGTCGGATACTACACCATGTCCGAGTCCAACATGAGGTTCATCAAGGATGACCAGAAACTCATCAACATCGTCCGTATCGTCATCGTTGTGGTCGCATTCGCATCCTGTCTCATCGACGTCATGCTCATGGACCTCATCTCCGATACCTTCATGGCATTGATGGGTGCAGTCAACATGCTCGTCGTCCTCCTTCTCTCGCCCAAGGCGATCGCCATCTACAAAGACTGGCGCAAGCAGAAGAACGAGGGAATCGAAGAGCCCGTCTTCCACAAGGATGTCCTCGGTAACGACACCGACGGAATCACCGAGTGGGACTGAAGTCCTTAAACGCCGGGTAACTCCGGCATCTTAAATTAAAAAAATCCCGCACCCTCGGGTGCGGGTAACAAGTTTCTAAATCGAAATTCAGGACCTCTGACAGAGATATCTCCAGGCATCCTCGGATGCATCGAGAACGGAATCCACATCGAGAGTGGTGATCCTCCTGTCATCGACGACGACATCTCCCTGACACAGAACGGTCTTGACGTTGAGGGAGGATGCGGAGTATGCGATGTTCGCGATCATGTTCTCAGTAAGAAGCGGCCTCAAGTTAGGTGCCTTTCCGTCGAGGATGACGACATCCGCATACTTTCCCACTTCGAGGGAACCGATCTTGTCCTGCATACCGATAGCCTTCGCACCGTTGATAGTAGCGAAATCCAGAAGCTGCTGTGCAGGAGTGACCGTGGGATCCCACCTGCTGGACTTCTGAAGCAGACCGCACACCTTCATCTCAGAGAACATGTCCAAGGAGTTGTTGGAGGTGTTACTATCGGTACCGATGGATACGTTGACTCCGTTCGCAACAAATTCAGGAACAGGGGCGACACCACCGGTGGCCAACTTCATATTGGAAACAGGACACAATGCGACGGACATACCCACTTCACCCATCAAACGGACCTCGTTCATGGTCAACCATGCAGAGTGTGCAGAGACCATGTGACTGTCAAGAGCACCGATCTTGTGCAACCACTCTACGGGCCTGAGTCCCTTGTCCTTCTTCAAATTGTTGACCTCACCTCTGGTCTCGGAGATGTGGATGTTCAGAGGGATGTCCTTCTCCCTAGCGAACTCGGAAGCACGGACACAGGTCTCCTCTCCACAAACGTAAACACCCTGCAATCCGATGGAGGGGATGACCTTCCTCATGTTCTGATGCGTGGATACGAAGTGTTTGGCATTATCCACAGGATTTCCTTTCTGAGTGGTGAACTGCTCGTCGAGAGTGCACCAGCAAAGGACTCCTCTGATCCCTGCCTCCTCAACAGCCTTGGCGATGACATCCTCGGAATAGTACAGATCTACGAAAGTGGTCGTTCCGCCCCTCATCATCTCCATACAACCGAGCTTAGTTCCGACAGTAAGATCCTCGTCAGTCCTGTCAGAATCGATCTGGAACACCTTGTCCAGGAATCCCTGGAAAGTGAGGTCATCCACGACTCCCTTCATGACGCTCATGGCGACATGGGTGTGGGTGTTGATCATACCGGGCATGACGATGTCGCCCTTGGCATCGATCTCCACATCTGCAGAACCGTTGTACTTTCCACCTACGGAGACGATGTTGTCCCCATCGATGACGAGATCTCCGCGAACGATCTCCCTTTTCTCATTCTGGGTAACGATCCACCCATCACGAATGACTTTCAACATACGGATGAATATAGGATACCCATATAAAAGCGGGGTCTTTGACAAATCCAATATACCCAATGGACGATACGTGTTCATGGACCCTACGATAACACTTCTAGGCACGGGAGGTGGAAGACATACCACTATGTTCCAGGCCAGGAGCACAGGAGGGTTCCTTCTACAAACCGACGGTGGCACGTTGCACATGGACCCGGGACCTGGCGCATTGACCAACATGTGCCAGATAGGTTATGACCTCAGAAAAACGGACGCGGTCGTCGTATCACATTGCCACCCCGATCACTATTCGGATGCAGCCAGCGTCATAGAGGGTATGACATATGGAGGGTGGGTCAAGAGAGGCTCGTTCTATGGCACCAAGAGTGTCATAGAAGGTCACGGAAAGCTTGGACCATGCATGTCCCAGTATCATCTAGGCATTGAGGAGAACGTGTCTGTAATCGCACCAGGGGACGAATTGGAGATATGCGGAGTGAGGACATCCATCAAACGTGCCGATCACAGCGATCCTTGCAACGTAGGATTCATGTTCCACACCGAGAACGGGATATTCTCGTATGTGAGCGACACGGCATACTCGGATGACATAGCGGACCAATATACTGGCACAAGGGTTCTGTTCCTACCGGTCACCACACCCGACGATAAACGCATCAAATATCACATGTGTACAGAGGACGCCGTAAGGTTCGTTGAAAGGATAAGACCGGAGCTGACCGTCTTCATCCACCTGGGCATCGTCATCCTGAAACATGACGCCGATGCACAGGCACGTATGACCCAAGATAGCACAGGTTGCAAGGTGATCGCTGGAAGGGACCTCATGAGGATCCATATCGGAAAGGATTCCGTCAACATAGAGCAGTTGATCGCCGACAAACCCGAATGGAACGATGCCTGGAATCTTCCTGAAGAGGAATGATCGCCCACAGCGTCATTTCTGATGGAGAATCGTTTATACCTGTTGAACAATGGGATGTGTAGAATGACATTCGAATCCGAGATTCTTTCCGAGATAAAACCGAGCGAAGAGGAATGCGCACAGATAATAGCGAATGCTGAAGAGCTCAAGAGGATAACGGAAAGCTACCTCGAGGACAATGGGATCAATGCCAAAGTGCTGTTCGCGGGATCCATCGGCAAAGGTACGTTCCTCAGGGATCCGGATATCGATATGTTCGTCATGTTCCCGGAGGACATGCCCTCCAGGACGATGGAGAGACTCGGAATAGAGGTCGGGATGGCCATCCTCAACGGACAGAAGAGCTATACCGAACACCCATACATCTCTGGTAAATTCAAAGGGATGGATGTGGATATGGTCCCCTGTTTCGCAGTCAGCTCGGCGGAAAAGATCAAATCATCCGTTGACAGGACGCCCTATCATGCCAGATACGTCCTCGAGAATGCCGATTCGAAGATGCGCGACGAGATGCGCCTCATGAAAAAGTTCATGAAAGGTATCGGAACGTACGGCGCGGAACCCCATGTGAGGGGATTCTCAGGATACCTCTGTGAGATCATCACATTATATTACGGAGGATTCCTCAACGCACTCAAGGCAGTGGCCGAATGGAAGGAGGGCGTCAAACTTAACTTCGGTAACGGCGAGGGCAACTTCTCCCGTGTGGCCATGATCTTCTACGATCCCGTAGACGGAAGGAGGAATGTAGCATCCGCCGTTCATGTGGACACCCTGTCAAGATTCATTACCGCTGCCAAGAGATACATCGAAAGCCCGGACAGGAGATTCTTCTTCCCCAACAGGAGGGAACCGTTCGATGAGAAAGGTATTCGTGCCCGCCTCGACATCAGGGGAACGACCTTGATCTCTGTGTCCTTCAGACGTCCCAACGTATTGGACGATATCTTACATTCACAGATCTGGAAGACTGAATCCGCAATAGAGAAGAGACTGCACTACTATGGATTCGATCCGCTCAGATCCGTACACTCCGTAACGGAAAGGGAAGTGATATTCGTGTTCGAACTTGCCACCAACCAACTTTCCGAGACGTATGTACACGAGGGGCCTGTCCCATGGGTAAACAATGCGGATAATTTCCTCAAGGTCTGGGCAAACAACCCCTACGGTGCACCGTTCATCCTTGAAGGAAGGTGGAGGGTCGTACGTAAGAGACCGTTCCGTGATGCAGGCAACATGATCCTCAAGGAAGCCACTCAACTGGGAGTCGGCAAGGACATGAACCCCAATTCCATAATCATCCGTGATCACAACGAGACCATAGAGCATGTGGACAAGGCTGTCCTAACTGAGATGCTCGACCCCAGATATCCCTGGGAGAATTGATAATATCTGAGAAGGATTCGGGAAACCCCGAATCTGGAAAGTGAGTTGTTCCCCCTTCAGATGAAGGGAGGGTTTATCATAAGTGTCCAGACACAGAGGATCAGGAAGATACTCGTGATGTAGTTTCCAAGCATCGATCCTGCTTTGATCTTAGTGGTATCGATTCCAATGAGTTTGAGGAACTGGGACATTCCAGCGAACACAACAATGACCAGAAGTAATCCCCATACTGCGGAATCGGTAAGGGTGTAAATGGAACCTGCAGCGAATCCGACGATGAGGGAAACGAGTGCAAAGATCAGAGTGACCTTGGTTCCAGTAATCTCTTTCTTGATGTATGTTCTCTCATCGAACTCAGTAGGTACAAACTCGTAAGTCTCTTCCTTCGGCTGAGGTGCGCCTTTCTTGACGACGTTACCCGAATGGGGGGAGCTTACTCTCACTTTCTTGGCCATTGACTACACAATCCCCACATGGCATTTAAACGTTCGCTGTTTGATATCACACGTGGGTCTTCATTTCACCTTGAAATTCGAAACAAACGTATGAGCAGCTACAATGATTTGGGTCTCCAATATCGTTACAGAGCATATATTGTATATCGACACTACCCGACATGTTCTTGGAAACCATCATGGTCAAAGGCACATTGTACGAAATGGGATATGACCCAGACAATGTCGGATGATACTTTTCGTAAAATAGTCCAATCCTCGAATAAAAACGCATGATTCCGTTGTATAACCATCTAACAATGTGGTAATGTCAATGAGCTGGACATTCAAATCCGATTCTCATTTATATACTCCGAAAAAATTAGGATGATCTGGCACAATTTTTTCGGATTTTTTCGGTGACCTCCCCCTCAGAACTTTATATACTCCGGACAACTAGTCGTGTATGGTGATACACAATGGTCGATCAGAAAACCCTTGAAGACATACCAGGAGTAGGACCAGCCATAGCAGAAAAGCTCCACGAAGCGGGTTACAACGACATGATGTCCATCGCCGTAGCATCTCCTGCAGATCTCGCAGAGAAATGTGACATAGGAGAGAAGAAAGCAGCGGACATTATCGAAGGTGCCAAACTATGTGCCGACGTCGGTGGATTCGAGACAGGAGTCGAGATCCTTGAGAGGCGCAAAGCGATCCTCAAACTCACGACCGGATCCAAGGCATTTGATGAACTCCTCGGAGGAGGATTCGAGAGCCAGGCGATCGTAGAGCTGTTCGGAGAGTTCGGCAGCAGTAAGACCCAGCTCTGTTTCCAGCTGGCAGTCAATGCGACACTTCCCGAGGATCAGGGCGGACTGGACTCGGACGTCGTCATCATTGACACCGAGAACACGTTCAGACCCGAAAGGATCGAACAGATGGCAAGGTACCTCGGCGCAGACCCAGAAGAGACTCTCAGAAGGATCCATGTAGCCAGGGCATTCAACTCCCAGCATCAGATCCTCCTCGTCGACAAGGCGATGGAACTCGCTCGTGACCACAAGGTCAGACTCCTCATCGTCGATTCGCTCACATCCCACTTCAGAGCAGAGTATGTAGGTAGGGGAACCCTTGCAGAGAGGCAACAGGTACTCAACAGACATATGCATGATCTGCTCACGTTCGCTACCATGAACAATGCAGTCATAGCCGTCACCAACCAGGTTGCGGCAAAACCCGATGCGTTCTTCGGAGACCCCACCAGGCCTATCGGAGGACACATCGTCGGACACGCATCCACATTCCGTATCTACCTTAGGAAGGGTAAGGCCGGAAAGAGGGTCGCAAGACTTGTGGACTCGCCCAACCTCCCCGAAGGAGAAGCTGTCTACACAGTCACAGAAGATGGTATTAAAGACTAAAACACAATCTGGGGCCTATGTGCCCCGATTACTTTTTTGAATTATCCGGCGAACTAAAGGACATGTGTTCCGCCGAAGCTAAGAAATGTATCGAGGCTGAAGCAGGACAGTTCGAGATCAAATCCGAGGGGCCTGGTTACCTCATAGCATCCTTCGATGAACGTGCCGTGAACCCTATTGCAGACAGGATCTCACTGACTCATAAGATAGGAAGACACCTTTGCTCCTTCGATCCGTCCGATATTTCTTCCGTGGACGACATACGACTGCCGGATGGATCCTTCGCCATCAGAAGCAGACGTTTTGAAGGAAGGATGAAGGACATCGATTCACAGGACCTCATCAGGAAAGTCGGTTCCAAACTATCCAAGGAGAACCCTGTGAGATTGAAAGACCCAGATCTTGAGATCCATATGATCATGAGCGATCGTGTCCACCTATTCCTCGAAGTCAGGGACGTCGATAGGAACATCCTTGAGACAAGAAAGGTCGGAGAGAGGCCGTTCTTCTCCCCCATTTCACTCCACCCAAGATATGCCAGAGCGATCATAAACCTCACAGGTGCACACAGGGGCGACACAATCCTCGACCCTTTCTGTGGAACCGGTGGACTTGCCATCGAAGCAGGATTCATGGGTATGAAACCCATCATCTCGGATTTCGATGAAAATATGATCATCGGAACTCAGGAGAATATGGAATACTACGGATTGGAACTAGAGGACTTCGCCACCATAGACATATCCGATGTGCCAGATACGTTCGGACAAGTGGATGCGATCGCAACAGACCCGCCGTACGGAAGATCCACACATACCGGAGGGGAACCAATTGACAGCATCTACAGACGTGCCATGGACGCGTTCGCAGAGGTTCTAAGGCCCGGCGGTGCAGCAGGCGTCGTTCTTCCGCATACGATTGATTCAGAGGGCCTGGCACTTGAATCACACTTCGTGCAAAGAGTTCACGGATCCCTATCGCGCCACTACCATGTCTTCAGGAAGACCTAAGCTAAAAGGCTATCAAAACTGTAGGACAAGTATATAAACAACCATTCATTAAATGTGATATCGGATGGAGATGCTATGACTGTAAAGGAATACATCATGGAAAGAATCGAGAACGGTTCGATGCACATGACACTTCTTGACCCGGACAAACAATCTGCGGAGGAAGCTGCCAAGATTGCGATCAAGTGTAAGGATGCAGGCACGGACGCGTTCATGATCGGCGGTTCCACGGGAATAACTTCCGAGAACCTTGATGCGACAGCGGTTGCAATCAGGGAAGCCACCGGACTCCCTATCATCTATTTCCCTGCAGGCCCCCATGCGATCCCCACCAAGGCAGATGCAATGTTCTACATGAGCCTGGTGAACAGTAAGAACCTTGATATGGTCATCAGATCCCAGGCCATGGCCAGCAGATATGTGAAGAAGATCGGCGTCGAAACCATGTCCATGGCATACATCGTCTGCGAACCCGGAATGAAGGTAGGTGAAGTTGGACAGGCAGACCTCGTCAAAAGAGACGACATCGATACCGCCATAGGATATGCCCTCGGATGTGAGATGATGGGTATGGAATTCGTCTATCTTGAAGCAGGAAGCGGTGCAGATGAACCGATTTCCCCAGAGATGATCAAGGCTGTGAAGGATGAGATCTCCGTACCTTTGATCATCGGAGGCGGAATCTCCACACCTGAGGCAGCAGTAACTGCAAAACTCGCCGGAGCAGACATCATAGTCACAGGAACGTTCGTTGAGAGATGTATCGACGAACATATGCTCAGGAACGTCATAGCTGCATCCAAAAATTGATGATTGGTTGGGGATCACCCCCAATCAATCGAAGTTTTCTCTTAGGTCTACGATCTTCTTGGCTTTGACCTTGTACTCATCGGACTCGGAACTAACGAACTTCACACGAGGGATCGCAATGAGATCGTCCTGAATTCCATCCGAAATCTCCATGATGGATGATACGGAATCCACGATCCTCTTTTCCAAATCCTCAGAGGGATTCTTCGTTTCGATCTCGAATGTAAGGATGTCCTTATACCCCTCCTTGGAGATGTACAATACATAATCCAGGACCACTGGGTCTATGAATATGGCCTCATCGAACAGAACGGGATACACCTTGTAACCCATACCGACCTTCGTCTGGAGATCCAATCTTCCGGAAGGTTTGACGAGACGTTTGTTGTAATGCATTCCGCAAGGGCATGGCGGATCCAACAGTGCCACAATATCGCGTGTGCGATATCTGATCAAAACCGTACCTTCGGAATTGAGGCCTGTAACGACCAATTCTCCCTTTTGACCTGCTGGCACATGCTCTCCTGTTTCTGGATCTATGACCTCGAGGAGCATGTTTGCCTCATCGGTATGAAGTCCGTTCTGCTCATCGCATTCGATCGCGCATGCGAGACCGAACTCGGTCATTCCCCACACATCGATGACTTTGCATCCCCATGCTTCCTCTAGGATGTGTCTCCTGCTCTCGGACAACGGCTCGGATGTGGAGATGATCTTCTTGATACCCAGGGACTTGAGGTCGATACCTTTCTCCATCAATGTAGTGACACGATAGATGAATGAAGGCAATCCGATGATGTATGTCGATCCCGCCTCCTTTATGGTCTTGATCTGTTCCTCGATGCTGACATCGGAACACACGGATGAACCGTATCCAAGGATGTTGCATGCAGTGACCAACATGATACTGGGATCCCATGCGATGACCATCGGGAACATGACATGGAGACTGTCGGATTTCTTCATCCCAACTCCTTTCAGTGCAGAGGAGATGATATCGATCTTACTGAGGAGATCGTTCATGGTGAATCCTATGGATTTCCTGTGTCCGGTAGTGCCAGTGGTGGTGAATTCCCTAAGCATCTTGGTAGTGGACACACCATAGAACAGCATGGAACTCTCGGCCAAATCCTTAGGCTCGGTCAAAGGGATCTTAGTGAGATCGTCATAGGTACGGATATCCTCGGGGCGGATGCCTGCATCCTTGAACTTGTTTCTGTAATACGGGACGTTCTCCTCCGCGTATTTCATCTGTTCCCTTACGCGGAATAACTGGTACTTTTCAAAATCCTCACGAGAGAGTTGATCGGGAATGACTCCACCGAACTCCTCCCTGAGTTCGCGATTCTTTTTGATTGTCTTTTTAGCCTTGACGGAGATCCAACCTTCCAAAGGAGCCTTATGATCGTCAGGAACCTGATTGGAGAGAAGCTTGTGCTTCAGGATGATTCCCATTGCCATCTCACGTAATCCCATGGATGATAATCTACATGATAGGATATAATCTGTAAAGTTCGACACATGACGAATAGCCAGCACATCTTTTAGGTGGCAGTTTGTATATATTGGTACAATGATACCCCCACATTAGGAGGAATATCAAATGACACTTACACCTGAGATGGCAAGGGCAGGAGTCACGCCCCAACTGCTCTCCTCAACCCACAGATTCAAATGCCCCAACTGTGGAAAGGAGTTCAGTCTTTTCCAGTCAAGGGCCATTGCATGCAGGGCATGCCCCATGGCAAACAAGAACTGCAAATATGTCAGATGCGTCCACTGTGATAAGGAGTTCCCGCTCAACGGTTT
>JAFVZR010000098.1 GCA_017508065.1 Candidatus Methanomethylophilaceae archaeon | reverse complement strand
GACGTACCGGACTCGATGCCAACTGGACGTTCCAGATCGGTGATGCGAGGGATGCGAAGGTGGAGTACGTCGCCGATGCCCTGATCATGGATATGCCAGATCCGGAGAACGCGTTGGATAATCTGCTTCCTGCACTCAGACCCGGAGGACGTATCTGCGCATACATCCCTAACATGAACCAGTTGGAGAAGATCGTTGTGGCACTCCGTGAGAGGAACTTCTCGGACGTCTTCGCGTTGGAGAACCTCCAGCGCGGCATGGAGGTTCACCGCGGAGGAGTCAGGCCAAGTTTCGATATGCTGGGTCATACTGCATACCTGGTATTCGGAAGGAAGAGGGGCGAATAGGCCCCATCATCCCCCAAACGATTTCCGATTTCTACATCATTCCTTCTGGTACATTACCGCCATCGACCGATTCCATGAAAGTGGCCGATGTGCCATTCTGTACACAATGGATATCGGAAAACCATACTCCTGACGGATTCACAAAGGCGTTACTATATACTCGCGCGCGCATACGTAGTAACATATGACAGTAATTGAAATCAGAGTCGAATTGAAGAAAGGCGTTGCGGACCCCGAGGGAAAGAACACCAAGAAGACCGTTGAGGCACTCGGTTTCACCGGAATCAATTCCGTCAAGTTCGTCAAGGTCTTCGAGATGGACATCGATGCACCCGCCGACAAGGCCAAGGAGATGGGAGAGGAGATGTGCAGGAAACTCCTCGCCAACCCTGTCATCCAGAACTACACGGTCACGGTGAGATGAGAGATGTCCGTTGACAGGCTTATGATCAAACGCGACGTCCCATACCAGATCTACGATGTGGACGTCCTGTCCGCTACCGACGAGGAGCTCAAGGAGCTCTCCGCCGAGATGGGACTTATTCTCGCACTCGACGAGATGAAGGTCATCGTCGACTACTTCAAGAAGGAAGGCAGGAACCCCACCGATATCGAGCTTCAGGCACTCGGTCAGGCATGGAGCGAGCACTGCTGTTACAAGAGCTCCAAGAACATCCTCAAGGAGTTCGTCTTCGCCATCGACCACCCCGATGTCCTCTCCAGGGGAGACGCAGGTGTGATGGTATTCGACGACGATTACGGATACGCACTCAGGATCGAGAGTCACAACCACCCCTCCGCCATCGAACCCTATGGTGGAGCCGCCACCGGAATCGGAGGAATCCTCAGGGACGTCATCTGTATGGGTGCACAGCCCATCGGACTCGTCGATCCCCTCTGTTTCGGACCCATCGACACCGAGAAGGAACTTCCTCAGGGAATCAAACATCCCAAGTACCTCACCAACGGAGTCGTCTCCGGAATCAGAGACTACGGAAACAGGATGGGTATCCCCACCGTCTCCGGAGGATTCTTCTTCGACGAGAAATACACAGGAAACTGTCTCGTAAACGTAGGATGTCTCGGAATCGTCAAGAGGGACGAGCTCGCCGTCAACTATGCGGGCGGACCCGGAGAGGTCATGATCCTTTTCGGAGGAAACACCGGCCGTGACGGTATCCACGGTGTCACCTTCGCATCCGCAGACCTCACCTCCACATCCGACGAGGATTCCAGGGGTGCGGTGCAGTTGGGCGACCCCATCACCAAGGAGCCCACACTCCATGCATGTCTCGAGGTCAACAAGGCCGGTCTCATCACCGGAATGAAGGACCTCGGAGGCGGAGGACTCAGCTGCGTCATCGGAGAGATGGCATTGGACGCAGGATGCGGAGCGGACGTCGACCTGGAGAAGGTCCCCCTCAAGGAGGCAGGACTTGCACCCTGGGAGATCTGGGTGTCGGAATCCCAGGAGCGTATGATGGTCACCTGTAAGGAGGAGAACGTCGAGAAGATTCTCCAGATCTTCGAGATGTGGGACGTTCCCGCGACCGTCGTCGCAAGGACCACCGACCAGCCCCGTACCCGTATCTTCTGGGAGGGACAGCCCATCTTCGACATGGACCTGGAGTTCCTCACCGGAGGTCCAGTCTACAACAGACCGTACGTCCTCCCCAAGGTTTCCACTAAGGCCAATGAGAAGTTCCCGGAGCTCCCCGCCAACAATGAGGTCATCCTCAAGCTCCTTTCCGACCTCAATGTCGCATCCAAGGAGTGGGCGATCCGTCAGTACGACCACGAGGTCCGCGCAGGTACCATCCTCAGACCCATGGTCGGTAAGATGAACATGACCGGACCCGGAGACGCGACCGTCCTCATGCCCGTTCAGGGAAGGTGGAAGGGACTCGCCGCGGCCGTAGGATGCAACCCCTGGTTCTGTGAGGAGGATCCCTACAAGGGAGGAATGGGCTGTATCGACGAGGCATGCCGTAACATCATCGCAGTAGGTGCAAGGCCCCACGCGTTCACTGACTGTCTCAACTTCGGAAACCCCGAGAAGCCCGAGAGGCTCGGAGAGTTCAGGGAGGCCGTCAGAGGTCTCGGAGAGATCTGTAAGAAGCTCAAGATGCCCATCCCGTCCGGAAACGTCAGTCTCTACAACGAGGCACCCGGAGGAATCCACATTCTCCCCACTCCGATGATCCTCGGAACAGGTCTCATCGACGATGTCAGGAAGGCCGTATCCGCAGACTTCAAGGAGGAGGGCAACCTCGTGTTCGTAGTAGGAAAGACCCTCGACGAGATGGCCGGTTCACTCCTGTTCCGCAAGTTCGGAGGAGTGGAGGGAGACGTTCCCGCAGTCGATGTCGACAACCTGATTGCCCCTCATGGACAAGATGCTCGCAGCTATGGACAAGTCTCTGGTCAGAGCATGCCACGACTGTTCCGACGGAGGACTCGCAGTGGCAGTCTCCGAGATGTGCATCTCCGGAGACATCGGAGCCGATATCGACCTCAAGGAGATGGGATCCCTCGAGACCGAGAGGAAACTGTACTCCGAGAGCAACACCAGGTGGATCGCAGAGGTCAGGCCCGAGAACGAGGCCGCATTCCGCGAGATCCTCGGTGATGATGCGAAATTAATCGGTAGGATCGGAGGCGACAGGTTGACAATCAAGGAAGCAGGCGTGGACCTTGCCGTCACGGAGTTGAGGAAGGCATGGAACGATCCCGTCTGGAAGATCATGGGAGGTGCTGCAGAATGAAGGCAGAGGACGTGAAGGTATGCGTACTCCGTATCGAGGGTACGAACTGCGAGGACGAGATGGCATACGCGTTCGAGTCCGTCGGTGCGACCGCAGAGAAGGTCCACCTCAAACAGCTGACCGGACAGGCTCCCCTCGAGATGAGGCGCAGCCTCGAGGATTACGACATCCTCGCATTCCCCGGAGGATTCTCCGCAGGGGACTACATCCGTGCAGGTGCGATCTTCGCGGCAAGGATCAGGAGCGCAATCGGAGATGACGTGAAGGCGTTCGTCGAGGCGGAGAAGCCCGTACTCGGAGTATGCAACGGATTCCAGATCCTCGTCGAGTTGGGACTCCTTCCCGCAAAGGACGGTTCCATCATGGACCCCGTTCCCACCGCAGCACTCTACAACAACGATTCCGCAAGGTTCGAGTGCAGACCCACCCTTCTCAGGAACGACAACAACGGAAAGTGTGTGTTCACATCCTCCATGAAGAAGAAGCAGGTCGTCATGTTCCCCTCCGCACACGGAGAGGGAAAGCTCCTCAGCATGGACGAGAACTTCGTTCAGAAGCTCGAGGACAACGACCAGGTCGTCTTCAGGTACGTCGCTCCCGAAGGGGAGGAGACCAAATATCCCTGGAATCCCAACGGATCCCCCTCGGACATCGCCGGAATCTGCAACCCTGCAGGTAACGTCATGGGACTCATGCCCCATCCCGAGCGTGTCCTGACCAGGTTCACCCACCCCGATTGGACTCGTGGATACGAGACCGAAGAGGGAGACGGAATCCTGATCTTCAGGTCCGTTATGGAGAAGCTCCTGAGATGAGCGGTGCCGGTCCGTTACGTTCGATAGATCGTCTGAAGAGGCCATTGATCACGATCCTGGTATTGGGATTGGCCGTGAGGCTGATCCTGATGCCTTGGTTCAACCTGGAGTTGGACCTGGGTTACTGGGTGAGGATAACAGGTCTTCTGGATGCAGGATTCACGCTATATGACACAGCTGGATACTACTACACCCCGATATGGGGTTATGTGGTGGGTGCATCCTCGTTCATAGGCAGTCTATTGGGCATAACGGACTTGGCAACGTTCGTTCCTGAACTGACTCCATACGTCAGCGGAGTCTATTTCCTTTCGGAATATGTTGTATCACCTGCATATTCCGTAGTGGTCAAACTGCCGATAGTGTTGGCCGACACGGCGACGGCGTTCATATTGTACGACCTGGTGAAGGACATCACCAAGGATGACAGGAAAGCCGTCGTGGCATTTGCACTCTGGTATCTCTGCCCGTTCGTCATCCTGATTTCATCCGTTCATGGTATGTTCGACAGCATATCCGCGATGCTGATCCTTCTGACAATATCTTTCGTGTACAAGCGCAGGTATATCCTCGGAGGCATCTCCTTTTCGTTGGCCGTACTAACCAAGTTCTTTCCGGTATTCTTCGTGTTCTTCCTTGTCGCGTATGTACTCAAAAGGGAAGGGTTTGACAGGAACGGTGCGAAACATCTCCTTTCCGCGTTCGTAGCATCTATAGTGACGTTGTTTGCGGTACAGTTCCCCGCACTCCTGAGAGGACAGTTCTGGGAATCCATGTTCTTCCTTACGGACAGGATCGGTCTATCCACAGGTCTTGCCAAGGAGATATTCTCACCGAAGGTCATCCCGTTCATCATCATCGCATTCGTACTGGTATGTGCAGCCATCTACCTCGTACGTAGGATGAAGGGGGACGCCATCTCCGCTTACGTCAAAGGTCTCGATCCAAAGGTCCGTGACAGGTATTTCATCCGCGGATTGGTGGGTCTGGCGGTTGTCCTGACCATATTGGTCATAGTATACACGATAATTTCGATAATTGGTGAGAACGACTCCACCATCCATGACATAATGGTCGCTCTGGGAATGAAGGCGGTGATGATTCTGTCCTTCTACACGATCCTGTTGGAGGTCTATCTCGCGTATCGCGTACTCGTGGCGGATGAGTTGACCGACGGTCTTGTGTTCAAGACCCTAATGCTCTCATCCATTGTCATATTCCTTTGGCCCGGTCTGCCACAGTATCTCGTCGTCATCGTCCCGTTCCTGGTGACGTATGCGGTCATCGTCGACGACAGTTTCATAAAACCGTTCACAAGGTTCTCTTGGGTCATAGCCCTGTACGAGTTATTGATCCTCAACGGTTCGATATTCTTCACATTGGCAGTCTACACCGACATGGTACCAATCGAACTGCCGCTCACGATAACCGATTGGATGGTAACACCCGTACTAGGTATGCCCTTGTTCGGATTCCTGATGGGTGTGTTCGTCGTATTCGAATATCTCGCCATATTGGGGATGGTCCTGCATTGGTACCGTAACAGGAGGTCTGTCTGATGGGTCGTGAGTTGCCTACCGTAGTGTTCGCCCTGTTCGTAGCTGTATGTCTCATCGGATGTGGTGTGATCTATGTGTTCCCGCCCGATCACGATGTATCCATGTCCAAGAATGCCGATGGGTCGGTCACGTTCGGGATCGAAGGTATCCTTCCGGAATCCTATTCGTATATGATTCTGGAGAATGTACACACCTACGATTCGATCTACTATTACTCCGATGACGATTATCCCGTGATCGAGAGATATTCCCAGTACGAGGTGGACATACTATTCGATACCTTGGACAGGATGATGGATTCCCGTAACTATACGACGTTCAAGAAGGTGGATGCAAAAGGATTGTCCGATATTCTTTTGAACTGCCCGGCGGCCGATTCGACCGCGATCATTGTGGCGACAGGTGCATTGCCCGATACCGTTCAGGTAGGTACTGACCATTCAAGGCTCGATTCATGGTTGTCTGCAGGCGGTACCATGTATTGGATGGGAGGCAATCCCTGCAGGTACTATTCCACCCCGTCCGGAATCATGGAGTCCGGCGCAGGTATGTTTGACGATTCCCTGTTCAACACGGTTAAGTTGGACAAGGG
>JAFVZR010000097.1 GCA_017508065.1 Candidatus Methanomethylophilaceae archaeon | reverse complement strand
GTTGGGAACGACGTCACCGGGATAATACTGTACACCGGTACCGTCGGGAGATGTGTTCCATCCGGAGAAGACCTTGTCGTAGAGTCCGGTGATGTCGAGGGATGCTGTGATTGTCAGATTACCGGAGATACTACTGTTCTTCCAACTCTGAAGGCTAATGGAATCACTGTCGTAATTGAGAGTTCCGTTATTGCTGGTGCACGAAATGATGGTTATATCGCGATCGGAGAAGGTCAGGGTGTAGGTGGTGTTTTTACCAATGGAGTATGGGATCGTGATGTTGCCGTTCACAGTACCGTCCGTCTTTGGTCCGGTCCAGTTCTGCACAGAGGTACCAAGGACGTCATCGAACGTTCCGGCCCAATATTCAGGATTGTACTCCGATGAGGCGATACCATCATATTCCACAGAATATGACTGATCTACACCGTTGTTACTGTAATATGTGATCAGTTGATGGTCGAAGGCCACACCCCTAGACTCCTCCGAGTATGCGCCCTGATTGGGCAGGAGGACGGCCAGAAGGACCGACGATAGCATCAACAACGTTGCAACAAACAACACCTTCAATTTCTCACGTTGGGAATCTCCCATTAAATCACCAGCATCTACGGGGTCCAAAACGACCCTTTCAATCGACCCGTAGGTCGAGACATTCGACGGACGTCGGTGATGCATTCCTTACATATATATTATTATAAGATTAAGGTAAAGAAAATTGAATGACCGACCGAAGTCGCAGATAGTCGCGAATTTACGGAGGTGCGATTCGGTTCGACCCACTGAACGGGATCCTGTGATACTTCAACGAACTGACATCCCCAACGGCCATAGCGACCAGTTCCGTAAGGAACATAACAGGCATCCCTTCGGGATATGCATCGTACTTGGTGAAGCACTTCGGACATCCGACCACGATCACATCGCAACCGGAACACTCCTCCATCCTCTCCTTCATCAACGAGGATGATACACGGGTGTCCTTGCCACAACATCCGATCCTATCGTTGACGACGGTACAGCCGATGGCCTCGACGACCTCCCTCATCTCCGACAGGAGATGTTCGGCCTGACATCCTGGCTCTATGGCTACGGACAGCTTCTTATCCAATCTGGGCAACCTGTCCAGATTCTCATGGAGAAGATGTATCACGTTCTCGACATCCAATGACGAGGAGTTCATCTCCTCGCTACAACCGTGACAAAGAGCCAGCACCCTGTTGCCGGAAGCGTTGGCGATCATGTCCCTCTTGTAGGAGAGCTTGTCCTCCGCGGACATTGCCATGAACTGTGCAGGGCGGATGCAACAACCGTTACCCTCCAGTTCCAGACACCCAATACCTATGGACCTCAACGCCACGGCCGACGCGTATTCCAGGAACGGTGCTTTCGCCCTGATCACACACCCCGGCATGATGTGTATCCCTTCCGAATCCCATGAAGGAACCAATTCATGTCTGGAAGGACAGTCCTCCATCGGATGTATATACCCAGTCCTTTCGAAATGATCGGGAAACTCATCCTTCCTCCTCAGGTACATCAGGGACTTCATGACGGTCAGGGGATCCGTACTGTCACATACTCTGGAACATGTACCACATATGATACAGTCCAGGATATCCCCCTTCCTCTGGGTCATCATCCTATGGGGATCCAGACCACCATGCCTGTAGGAGGGACAATGTTCAGTACACAGTCCGCAGCCTATGCACTTGCGTATCAATCCTGCGATCGTATCCTCCAGACATTGCATGGTCAATCACCCGACGTTACGATACGGGGATGGATTCATACATCATATACCTTCGACACGACAGGTCCGAAATAGTTGGTCGAACTCACCCCCATCCATTCGATCCGATATCCGCATCCGAAGACTGGATACGACACCGGACATACGGACCGGATTGCACCCACATCAACACTGAAACTTCTACGGCACCGAACGATGCACATGGGATATCGTTTTAGGGGGGATGATCCCCCGATTGCAGAGACCTCATACCTTCCTGCGAAGGAAGATGAAGATACCTAATCCGATGACGGCTGCGACTGCGATGACGGCCACAATGATGACTGTGCCCACACCGTCGCTGTCCTCCGGATCGGGATCCTGATCGGGAGGGACGCCTCCTCCGGACGATGTTGCCTGCCACTCCAATACGGCATCGCCGTTCTGATTGAACCCTTTCAAAGCAGTGCCCTTCAATTCCGTGCCGGTGGCGGTGTACACCGTCAGGATGTAGTTCTGCCTATCTGATTTGAAGGATATATCATCATGACAATCCCCGAATGCGAACTTGTCTATATCCAACCTGTCGGCATAGTTGTTCAACCCTACGATGACGAGGGATGTGCAGCCCTCGAACGTGTCCGAGCGGATCTTGTCTATCTTTGCAGGGATGGATACGGATTGGAGTACGGCACAACCTTCGAACGCCGCCGAGCCTATATCGGTGACGGAGGACGGTACGTGCACATACGTCAACGACTCGCAATTCCTGAACACACCTTCACCCAATGTGAGAAGACCTTCGGACAAGGTCACATCGGCCAACGAAACGCAACCGTCGAACGTGCGACTGAGTCTTTCGATCCCGTCCCCGAGTACAACGGTGGTCAGACCCGACTTCGAAAATGCGTACGATCCCAATTCGTTCACGCTATCCGGAACGGTAACTGATGTCAGATCGGTACAACCAAAGAACGCATAGCTTTCAACGGTGACGAGCGAATCCGAGAACGTCACATCGGTGAGTTCCGTACAATCTATGAAAGACGATGGGCCGATCGTCCTGATACCAGTGAGATCGATCGATTCCAGAACACAATCCGAGAACGCATACGTACCTATGTTGTGATACCCGTCTGGCACATCGTAATCGACACCGGTCTTGGCCATAGGATATCTGACCAACGTGTCGCTCGTCTCGTCGAAGAGAACACCGTCGATAGCCTTGAAACAGGCACCGTCCGCACCGATGGCAACGAGGGACGTGCACATCTCGAACGCCATGTCCCCTATGGATGTGACACTGTCCGGGATGGCGATGGAAGTGAGCGAGACACAACCGTCGAAGGCGGAATATCCGATGGACACCAATCCTTCGGGAAGGATTATGGATTCCAAATCACCGCAACCCTTGAAGGCATAGTTACCGATCTCCCGCACCCCGTTCGAAACGGTGTATGATTCCCCGTCCAAGGAAATGGGACATGATATCAACTCGGTCCCGTCCTTGGAGAAAAGGATCCCTCCGTCAGACGAATAGACCTGATTGTCAGGATCGACCGTAATGGACATCAACAACGGGGAATCCCAATGGAACAGCCTCGTGTGGATGGTCGATACGGACTCCGGAACGTACAACGAGGTCATCCCATTGAGTACAGGGGTGCTTTCAGTATGGATCCCGATCACATCGTACACCTTACCTCCGCTGGTGATAGTTGCTGGAACGACCACGTCGCCCGTGGCATCCCTGGATATTGTGGCGACAACCGTGGACTCCTGCTCATCGAAGTCGCCGAAGGTCACACCGGACGATGCATCCGAATCGGAGGATGTGGCCATCAGTAACACCGCCATTGACATCAACATTACCATCGCGATCGTCGCATCCAGGATGTGTGACAACACGCTGACATTATCGTTCGGATCCCTATTCATAGTATATTGATTGTATATATCATGTATAATGATATCTGACAGGCGATCCTATGTTGCGGGGGAATGTGCCAAGAGCCCCTAACATTCGACGTTGTGACCGTTCGGCGCTAATGCGTAATCGTCCGACCATATTGCGACATACCGGAACGCACCCTCTATAATGCACACCCATGGTTTCCATCCGGAAACTTCACAGTATATGTACCATAGTTTCTTTTTCATAGTTAGTATCAAAAAGAAACTATTGGAAATGATATGGTGAGTCCCATATTCTCCAAAAGAAAAGACATCCTTATACTGTCATCCATTGCGATCGCATCCTTCGCATCGATAGGTGCCACGTCGAAATCACAGATCACGGAACATATGGGTTGTGTCCACAAGTCATACTGCAAAATGAACCGCTGCCAAGAGAAGTTGCCAATTCATCCGAAGTATCGCATCGTACCGACCTTTCCATTTCTGATCCATCAGCTCATGCTTTATATTCTGACTCATTTTACAGAGTGAACCGCATTCTCAACGTCTAGAGAAGAGGTCAATTTTCTAAAGTGAATTTGGATTGACCTGTAATACGACATCTACATTTTTCAAAATTGACGTCTACATGACACGAGGATGACGTCTACATGACACGAGGATGACGTCTACATGACACGAGGATGACGTCTACATGACACGAGGATGACGTCTACATGACATGGCAATCGATTTGGATCCTATCTCGATTCGAATCGACCCTAATGCCCCATTCTGGGAATTGTATAACCCTTCCAATGAACCCTTCACGCAATTTGGAGATGTGTCTTTGACCCATTCTGAATCAAGCTAAAAGGAAAGGGGCACCCAAATAGAGGCCCTTGGGTGCCCAGAATGTGGAATCGGTTTTCAGAGGTACTCGTACCTCTTCCTCAGATCCTTTAAAAGGCTCCCATCCATCCATGCGGTGGGATCACGTTTGGAGATCGCCCTGTGCATGGTTTTGGAAAGGGATGACATACCTTTGGCGAAATAATCGTACATGAATCTGTGTTCTCTGATATCGGTATCGATCTGTTTCGTCAATCCGCTTAGGAATCTTATCACATCGTTGTGCATGTCCAAGGCCTCCATCAATGGAATCAGTGTGAGCCCCCTAGTTAATTCTGATCTGAGATACTCGGTCACAATCGGAACGTTATCCGTCAGATACTTTTGAATCTCCACATCATCACAGAATCCATTATCGAAAAGGTGATCGAACAAAGCAATCATTGCACCGAAGAATGCGGGTATGATTCTGTATTCATAGTTAAAATCCTCTAGGACAACCCCCCTGATAAGTGTGCGGAGTTCATCATAATCCTCGTAGATGAGACAATCAAGTATCTCATCCAACATCTCTGGTGGGAGATATTGCATCAGATCCTCAGCGATCGCCTCCACTTCATAAGGGATATCTTCCTCATGATACGTATCATAGGGGCCACACGATGCTACCATCGTCTGTGATGAATGCGGAAGGTCATCATTCGTATCATACGAGCAACACCCATCAGATAAGGATGCAATAGCGTTTCTTGATATGCGGGAATGATTGAACCACCTCTTCGGATCACCCGAATCTATGTGCTCACGGAGGTCGATTTCCATACCTTTGAGGAAACGTCCGTACTTCTTACAGGACCTCTCAGTCTGTGCGAACGTTATGGCATCCGCAAGGAGGTTCATCTCCCTGATCGCCAGATCATCCTTACCTAGCGAGAATAGGAGATCGATGTACTGAAAATCATCTTTCACATAGAACACCATCCCCTTAAGGAGTTCCTTATCATCGTACGCCTCACGATCATAGTAGTTGTCTTCAAGTACGTACCTGATGGAGTGGATCACGTCCTCCATGAATTCATCACGCGACCTATCGCGCAGAACATACCTTAGGACCTCCTTCTCGAAGGCATCGTCATCCACATGACTGGACAGCGACCTTACAAGATCGATATCCTCTGATACCATACTACCACAGGAAAGGAATTCAAAGAAAGGCTCTCTATTCAAGACCATAAATGGACGACACTATTATAGTGGATATCAGCCACACATTAACTGTACACACTCAGCACGACGGATAGATCATCAAAGAACGATCCTCATTTACGTGACCGTGAATGTGTTTCCTTCAGCCTGTCTATCGCCATCTCAGGCCCCATGGTGTGGTACATCGGATACGCTACCCTCATGACCTTGGCAGGCACCATCCTATGGATCTCACGACTGCTCTCCCCGGTATGTAGGTTCCAATAACGGTAGATGTACCCAATCCAATGCAGCACATCCCTGTCGTAGACCTCGCCGCCTTTACTCAATCTATCGGCAACCTCATCCTCCATACGGGATAGTATGTACGCCTTACCGGCCCATTGCACATGATGGAACTCCTTGTCCATATCGGCCGATACCTGCGATGTCATGTACGCCTTGATGAAGGACTCACTGTCATATCCGCATTCCGCGGAGAGTTCGAACAACTGGCCCTGTACATCGCACAACGCAAGCAGCAACGATCTGCTCATGGGACATCACCCTCGAGGATCTCATCGAAATACCTCCCCTCCCTGCGGTATCTGACCTCCATCCTTTCGGTCAGGGCGATACCCTCCTTCCTCCTTTGGATACTCATATCCCTGAGCAGCAGGAGTTCCAATTGGGACAGGGACGTCTCGTTCAGGACCCTGATCCGTTCACAGGCCCTCTCACTGATGGCCACATACTGTCTTCCCAGGTCCAGGACCGAGAGACAGTTCACGAGTGCGACGTCGGTGAGTGACTTATTGAAGAAACGAGAGAGTTCGATGTACATACGGTCATCCGCGATATGCCCAATCACCACATCGTACCCATCCAACATGTGTGCATACCATTCGTAGATGGGTGTACCTCTGACATTCTCCATCTCCTTACGATGATATGCTATGAGCATGGCCCAATCGATACCGACATCCATGTTCAACACCTTCAACCCCGTCATGTCGAGTTCGACCGCATAGAGCTTCGGTCTCTCCTCGTTACAGATCAGCGTCAACGGTTGGAGCACATCGGTACCCATGTAGAATCCACTTCCGAAATCGCATTCCCCACGACTGATGGGGGCGATATCTCCGACGATACCTTTCTTGGACCCGTGGTACAGGATGACCTTGTCATCGGAACCAGACCACGAGTTCGAATCCATGATCGATCCGATCACATCGATGTCATGTTCCTTGCAGAAATTGTACAATTGCATCTGTGCCATACGGTTCGGAATGGTCTTCCCATTCTCCCAACGGTTGATAGACAGAGGGGTCGTACCCAATGCGGATGCGAATCTTTCCTGATTCATCCCTGCTGAGGATCGAATGGTCCTGATGAGATCCTTCATAGAAATGTACCTATCATATGTAATTATTTTCAATATATATTATGATATGTAATATGTGCGGAATCAACATTTGACGGTCACATAACCAGTATTGCAAACCCATATCAGAATAGATGAAATGCCCGACAGATTTACTGCTGGGTCATTAAATGATATTGGTAAATGATCCAAACAATGGATGTTGTCCCCTGAACCTGGACTTGACGGATAGGTGATTTTGAATCACCATCGATCAAATCCAGGTTAATCTGTTTTCATCAATCACAGGAAACATCAATTCGAATATGTGTGAAAACCGAGTGATTTGTGCCTCATAAAGTCGCCTAATGTCCAATATCCTTCAAAACAATCGTAAAAGGCTTGTTGGCAGCTATATGATTATTTCTGAAATTATAGAATTTATTTGTTGAATATCTAATTAATTCTGAAAAATCAGAATTTTTTAATACGCAGAGGGACATGTACGGTCATGGAGATCATCAGAGAAGATTACCTGGCTGTCTTGACATCGTCAAAGGATATGCCCAGTACGGTCAAGGTCCTAACGGGGATGAGACGCACTGGGAAGACCACTGTGCTCAACCAATTCGTAGGTCGTCTTCGTTCGATGGACACAGACGAGGAAAACATCTGTCACATCAATCTGGATCTCCTGGTCGATGAACCGGATATAAACTGGCTCCATGAACAGATAAAACCGGTACTCGAAAGGAAAGGGATGCACTACATCCTGATAGACGAGATACAGGACGTAGACGGATGGGAGAGGCTGGTGGCCATGCTGGTCGCAAGAGGGGACTGCGACGTCTATATCACCGGTTCCAATTCCAAGATGCTCTCCTCCGAATTGTCCACCAAATTGTCCGGAAGATACATCGAGATCGAGATCCTGCCTCTCTCGTTCAAGGAGTATATGGAACTGCATCCGGGCGAGAAGGAGAAAAGATTGGAGGACTATCTGAAATTCGGCGGATTGCCGATGATAGACCCAGACAGGGGGGAATCCGTATGCATGTATCAATCGGAGGGTGTGTTCAACACCGTGGTGATGAAGGATATAATGTCCCGCATATCCGGCAGCGCAAGAAGACTGGACGCCATATGCAGGTTCCTGTACTCCAACATAGGCAACGTTACCAATCCGGACAGGATATCCGAGGCACTGAACATACCTAAGGATGATGTCTACAGGTTCATGAACGAGATCGTCTCCGCCCATCTGTTCTATCATGCCGACAGATATGATATTGTCGGGAAGAAATACCTGAAATCCAAGGGGAAATACTACGCTACCGACCTGGGGATGAGATACATGTTACTGAGCCCCGGCAGCCTGGCGGACCTCAGCAAACCCTTGGAGAATGCCGTGTATTTCGAACTGCTCAGGAGAGGCTACAAGGTATCCATAGGAAGCTACAACGGTTCCGAGATAGATTTCACCGCCATGAAGGGTGACAGGATCATCTACTATCAGGTGACCCAGACCATGCTTGCGGAGAAAACGAAGAAAAGGGAGCTGACACCTTTGGAGAAAGTCCCGGATAATTACCGGAAGATCGTTCTGACCGAGGACCGCATCGGCCTCGGTTCCTACGATGGAATTGAAGTAGTCAACGTCATTGACTGGCTCTGTGGAATGTGACACTGTGTAAAAGGTATGCCCGCCCTTCGGGCGGGCTATTTGTTAATTTGGGTTCTTCGACAGAACCTACATCAGAAAAACTGCTGGCCCACACAAAACGTCGAGGAGGCAAAAAGAAACTAAGGGATTGTTATTTTTTGATGAAAAAGAAACTAAGGGATTGTATATTTTTTGATGATAATATATTAAGGGATTGTTATTTTTTGATGAAAAAGAAACTAAGGGATTGTATAAATATCCACAAGATCATTCAGCATCATGAAGGTATTCAGGCGCAAAATCTACGACAAGCTGCTCGATTGGAAGATCAAGTGGGCACGCGAATACGCCATATTGCTGGAGGGCGCAAGGCGTGTCGGGAAGAGTACGATTGTAGAAGAGTTCGCCAAGAATGAATACGACTCCTATCTGATAATCGATTTCGTCAATGCGAAGAAGGACATCATATCCGTGTTCGAGACCTACGGTCACGACATGGACAAGCTCCTGTCCACACTTCAGATGGTCTGCAACGTAAGGCTGAAGCCTGGGAAGAGTCTCATCGTGTTCGATGAAGTCCAGAGGTATCCGGAGGCTAGGGAGCTCATCAAGTATCTGGTCAAGGACGGACGCTTCGATTACATAGAGACCGGTTCCCTCATCACGCTCAAACAGAACACGCGCAGGATCCAGATCCCGTCAGAGGAAATGCATCTCCGCATGTACCCCATGGATTTCGAGGAATGGTGCTGGGCCTGCGGATTCGAGGACATGTTCGGAATCGTAAGAGAAGCGTATGAAAAGAAGGAACCGCTGATAGATCCGATCCACAGATCAGTGATGGAGCAGTTCAAGACATACATGCTCACCGGGGAATGCCGCAGGCTGTCTCGAAGTATGCAGAGACGCACGACATGGCTGCCGTGGAGACGGTGAAAAAGGTCATCCTTGATCTATACAGGGATGACATGTCCAAGATAGGCGGTTCCGCGGGAACCAAGGCGAAAGCGATATTCGAAGAAATACCGTCGATGCTTTCCGGCCACAGGAAGAACTTCCGTCCCGGGTTGATCAGGAAGAACAGTCGCCAGACTTATTTCGCACCCGGTGTAGAATGGCTGACGTCGGCAAGAATATGCGAGAAATGCAGGTTGACAACGGACCCCGATATATCGAGCAATCTTAACAACGGCGAACCGTTCAAATGCTATCTCCTCGACACGGGCCTCCTGATGTCCCTGGCCTTCGATAACGGTGTACTATCGATACCTGAGGTCTATTCCGCATTCACCAGAGGAAAGCTGTCCATCAACGAAGGGATGCTGTTTGAGAATGTCGCCGCGCAGCTTCTCCGTTCTGCCGGAAAGGAGTTGCATTACGTTGAAATGAGGGTGAAGGAGAATGACAGGAACGTCCACGAGATCGATTTCATCCTGCCTAAAGGAAAGAAGATAATCCCGGTAGAGGTCAAATCCTCGGTGTCGACCAGGCACAGATCCCTGGACATCTTCATGCAGAAATATGCGAGGAGGATCGATGGGGCGGTCGTCGTTCATTCCGGGAACATGAAGACGGATGGAAAGATCCTGTACATTCCGATATACATGGTGTCGCTGCTGTGAATTCTTCTTTTGGACTCTAACTCTTGATTTTTGGGGCATGTGTCCTTCGTGGCACATACCCCAAAAATCAAGAGTTAGAGTTAAGATTCATTTGGATATTATAAAATATTTTAACTTAAACAATTTTCTATTAAAGAATATTTAAAATACTACCATGTGGGAGTGATCCGATGGAAACCGTAGTGAAATCCACGATAATCGTAATCGGACCCAGATCATGGAAATCTGGGTCATTGATTATGAGTGGACAAGGCGAGATTTGAACTCGCGACATCTACGTTGCGAACGTAGCGATCTACCGGGCTGATCTACTTGCCCATTAAAATTCCCGGACAATACTCCTAATCGAACAGTCAGATATAAACTTGTGGTCACGCACCTC
>JAFVZR010000001.1 GCA_017508065.1 Candidatus Methanomethylophilaceae archaeon | reverse complement strand
CATCGTCACCGGATACACAGCATATGTGAACCTGATGAAGAAAGTCTTCCCCGACAAGGAGTTCAAGGCCACCGGTATGATGAAGGAGGTAGAGAGATGCAGGATGGCCATCGAGGATGCCATGTCCGGGAAGGATGTGACCATGATCTCCAGCGGGGATTCCGGGATCTACGGTATGGCCGGTATCATCTATCAGTTGGCCGAGGAGATGGGTGCCGACATAGAGATCGATTGCGTACCCGGTATCACTGCGGCAGCAAGTTCGGCATCCATTCTCGGAGCACCGTTGATGCATGATTTCGCCATCATCAGTCTCTCGGACCTGATGACTCCTTTGGATCTCATCATGAAGAGGGTCGATCGTGCAGCCGATGCGGACATGATCATCGCCTTGTACAATCCAAAGAGCAAGGGTCGTACGGAATATCTCGACCAGGCGAGGAACATCGTGTTGAGGTATCGTTCTCCCGATACTCCCGTTGGTGTCGTCAGGAATGCCGGAAGGGAGGATGAGACCCACTGGATCACCACTCTCGGGGAGCTCGACGATTCCAAGGTGGACATGTTCTGCTTGGTGACCATCGGGAACTCGACGACATATGTGTCCAAGGGCAGGATGATCACACCTCGCGGATATCCGGTTCGCGGTGGAAGAGAGACCGAGGAGTGATCCTCTTAGCAAAACATTAGGGAGGTATCCCCTCCCATTTCAGTATCTATTATGGAACGGTGGCCCATTATGTGGGCGTTCCACCTCCCACATTCGATCAGTGTGACGATTCCATCGCTTCCCTCACATGGCGTACGAACATCCTTCTTATGGATCCGTATTCCGCTATGCCTTTGACGATCGGGTGTACCTCATATCCCAATCCCATCAACGTGGATTTGAGTGATTCCGGTTCATCGCCTGCCATGTCATTGATCGCATGATCTCCTGCCACCAGCATGAGCGGTAACAGGGCGACATCCTTGCAATGGATATCGCCGACCATCTTCCTCAGGTCCTTGAAACCGGGGAATCCTTCCACGGTGGTGATCACGACATCCTTACAATCGGAGAGGTACAACTTCAGCTGCAGTTCGGGGAATGCACCGTTGGCATAGTGTTCTGTACCGTGGCCCATGAGCACCAATGCGGATTCCTTATCACATATGCCTTTGGATTCCTCACGGAACTCGTTTATGATGATGTCCGTCATCTCATCGAAATCCCTTTCGAATGACAGGAGGGGAGTTCCTACGGATATCCTGTCGAACGAGTCCTTGTACTTGTGCGATATGTGGTAGATGTCCTCGTACTCTATACCGTTCATGACGAGTGTAGGTTGGATGATGACCTCGGAATAACCCTCGTCGATCAGACGCTCAATGGCCTCATCGATGTAGTCGATCTTCAGACCATCACGTTTCTCCAGTTTCCTTATGATCATCTTGCTGGTGAACGCCCTCTTAACGTCCCAGTCCGGGAAGCTGTCAGCGATGTCCTGTTCGATCCTGTCGATGGTCTTGGCTCTGGTCTCGTTGTAACTCGTACCGAAACTCGCTACTATGATGGCCTTCTTGCTGTTCATTAAGTTGGATGATACATCCAACTTATTTATCCATTGTGAAATGCCATACCATTCAGCGAATAACGGAACGAACGTTCTCAGCGAGACGATCCGCATCCAGGGATTCCAATCTGAGATACACAGCCCCCAATTCTGCGGCCAACCGTTCCGCCTCATCCATGATAGAGTACCTTGCACTGGCATCGATGACTACCCATCCGAGGTCGGGTACGTGTATGTCCGAGGCCAACCTCCTCGCCTCCTCCGTGGCATTCACTCCATTCGAAAGGGGTACGTTGGCGTGACCATCGGTTATGAGTACGACATGGCATCTCTCGCCCTTATGCGAACGTGCATACGATCCCATGTAGTCCGACACCTTCGCTAGGGCCTGTGACAACGGGGTCCTTCCGCCGGTAGGTAGGTCCTCCAACAGTTTGAAGCTGTATTCCACAGAACGTGTGGGTGGAAGGACTAGTTCCGCCGAATCCCTTCTGAACATCATGAGACCTATCCTGTCACGTCTTACGTAACTGTCCTTCAACATCGACATGACCGCTCCCTTCACAGCGGACATACGTTTCCTCACACCGAGGGACCCGCTGGCGTCCACAAGGAACAGGATGGTGCATCCGCTGCGTCTCTCCCTGACCTTCGTCCTGACATCCTGCGTTCTGATTCTGAATGCCAGACCGTTATCCTCCCTGATGCGTTGGTATGGTGCGGCGGCACGTATCGTGGCATCGAACGCCACATCACGGATCCTTCCCTGTGGTATGGTGGCACGGACGTATCTTCCGGACATGTCGTTGCTTATGGCCATCTCCCTGCGTCCTTTCCTGGAGGAACTCCTCCTGATGGCCTTCGGTTGTCCTTTGAGGTAATCTATGACGCGGAATTCCTCTCCGATCTCGAACATCAGGTCCTGCAACATGTCCGAGAAGTCCTCGTGCATCTCCGGACGATCGGCGTCGTCCTTCCCATCATCGTCCTCCTCATCATCCTTCTCGGGCTTATCCGGTTCCTCCTCGGGATCATCGTCATCCTGCGGAGGTTCCTCCGGGGGTTGTGGTGGAGGTGGTGCGGAATAATCACGTCTGTGTATCAGGCACAGTTTGGCAGCATTCTCCACATCGTCCTTGGTCACGCGGTCGCGACCGTCCAATGCAGCCAATGTCATGGACGTCTCCACCATCGATATGTCGCCCCTGAATCCCTGGGCACCTATGTGGGCGCACAGGTCCACACAGAGTTCCATCAGCTCTTCGGAGATCGTGACCAATGGGAGGATCTCCTTCGACCGCTCTATGTTGTCACGTACCTTCCCGGTGTCGTCCCTGAGGGAATCCACGAATCCTCTCGGGTCATCGAAGTATTCCACGTTCGATTCCAATATGGTCCTGCGATCGTCATTCTCGGTGACGGAGTAGGCGCATAGGTCGAACCTGTCCAGAAGATGTGAGCTTATGTCCGCTTCCTCCGGATCCATCGTAGCGATCAGTTTCAGGTCACAACCGTATTCTGCGGACACACCTTCACGTTCCAGTCTGACGATACCCTCGCGAACCGAATCGAGAAGCGATATCGCCATACCCTGATCCATGTGACCTATGTCATCAACGTACAGTATGCGATCCTTCAACGATAGCAATCCCTTCGAGATTGCAATCCTTCCTTCATTGATGGCCACATCCACGTCCAATCCGCCGAACAGTTGTTCCTCGGAGACGTTCACGGGGATGTTCACTATGTCTTTGCCGGAGATGTCGTATGCGGCCCTCGACAATACTGTCTTCGCAGTCCCTCTGGTACCTCTGATCAGTACCGTCCTTATCCTGGGGTTGACGATGGAGCACATCAACGCCTTCTTGGCGGCCTCCATGCCGGATACCGCTACGAACGGGAAGTTCACATTCCGTTCAGGCATGATTCCAATTCCTCTTCGTCCAAAACGGATTCCTCGAACGGACGGCGGCGCATCCTGTGTGCCAATACGAGGTGGGCGACATCCCTGATGTCGTTCTTGATGACCATGGCCCTCCTATGGAATGCCGCATTGGCCTTGGCGGCACGTATGAGTGTGATGTCCGCCCTGTGTCCGTCGATCTCGAAATGGGATGTGATGTTGACTATGGCATCGTATATCTCATCGTCCACACGAACCTCCTTGAGGTGTTTACGTGCGAACATGATGGATTCACGTAGGTCTTCCGATTCATCCGCACACGATTCCGTGTATCCTTTCGGATCGTTCTCGAAGGCTATGCGTCTCTTGACGACCTCCTTCCTGATGGCAGGGTCCCTGTCGCCCTTCACATCCACGGACAGTCCGAACCTGTCCAGAAGCTGTGGTCTAAGGTCTCCCTCCTCGGGATTCATCGTACCTACGAGTACGAATCTGGAAGGGTGGGAGAATGAAACACCCTCCCTTTCGACGTAGTTGACTCCCATGGCGGCGGAGTCGAGGAGGAGGTCGACGATATGATCGTCCAACAGGTTGACCTCGTCGATGTAGAGCAGGTTACCGTTGGCCTGTGCCAATACGCCGGGCTCGAACCTCCTTTCGCCCGTCTTAAGAATATGTTCTATGTCCAAGGTACCGGATACCCTATCCTCGGTCGCACTCAGGGGCAGTTCCACGACCCTCATATTGCGTGTCTCCGATCCCAATTGTTCATTGGAAGCGATCCTGTCCGAACACTCGCTGCAGTACGCCTCCGGACGGTTGGGGTCACAGTTGAATCTACAATCCTTCACGACATCCACTTCGGGGAGTATCCTTGTCAAGGAACGTACCGTAGTGGATTTTGCGGTACCCTTCTCCCCCTTGATCAGTACACCCCCTATGGTCGGATCTATGATGTTCAGGATCAATGCTCTCTTCATATCCTCCTGTCCCACGATAGAGACGAAGGGAAACAGTGTCTTCTCCATAATTTGGGCCTCTGATTAGACGATGCCGATGTCCAAAGTGCGTCGGATTCTTGTCGGTATCTTTGTTGGATGTATCATCCAGATACTATATATTTGATTGGATGTATCATCCAATTGGATATAGGTGTTTGAGATGGACAGCATAATCTCGATCAACGGCCTGGTGAAGAGGTTCGGTGAGAAGGTGGCTGTGAACGGATTGGACCTAGAGATAGGTAGAGGCGAATTGTTCGGTTTCCTCGGACCGAACGGTGCGGGTAAGACCACCACCATCCGTTGCATATCCACTTTGACCAACTTCGATTCGGGAAGGATAGTCGTCAACGGTTTCGACCTGAGGGACGATGCGAAGAGTGCGAAGGAGTGCATGGGGCTGATACAACAGCAGGTCTCTTTGGACAAGGACCTGACCATCAGGGAGAACATGATCTCCCATGCGATGTACCATATGATCGGTAAGAGGGACCGTAACCGCAGGATCGAGGAACTGTCCGAATACTTCGGTCTCGGGGAATACCTGGACAAGCCTGTGGACTCCCTGTCCGGCGGTTGGAAGAAGAGGGCCGCGATCGTATGTGCGATGCTCCATGAGCCCGACGTCCTCTTCCTCGACGAGCCCACATCCGGATTGGACATCAATGCACGCAGGCTGTTGTGGGATGTCGTGACGAACCTCAACAAGAAGGGCACTACGATCATCCTCACCACACATTACATAGAGGAGGCCGAGGCCCTGTGCGACAGGGTCGGTATAATCGACCACGGTAGGATGATCGCGTTGGACACCCCAGAGGCATTGTGCGATAGCATAGGTTCCATCGCTGTGGAATATATGGAGAACGGGAGGACGCATTACGAGTACTTCGGTACCAGGGAGGATGCGAACGCCTACGTATCATCACTGAACATCGACAGCGACATCACGATCAGGAGGACGAGTCTCGAGGACGTGTTCGTCAAGCTGACGGGAAGCAGCGCGGAGGTGTTGAGATGATCGACTTCCTGAGACAGGTGTACTATGTTGCCTGGGGTGACATCAGGTTCCTCAGACACAACTTCCACAACATCATGCTGATGAGCATAATGAGTCCGCTCCTGTACCTCATAGCCTTCGGATACGGACTGAGGTCCGGTACCACCGATATAGGCGTCTCCTACGTGGCATTCGTGATCCCGGGAATAGTGGCATTGTCATCCATGTCCTCATCTTTCTCGTCCACTGCCACCAGGATGAACGTCCAGAGGCTCTACTACAAGAGTTTCGACGAGATGATGATGTGTCCTCTGTCCATGGGTGCCATCGTGTTGGGCAAGTGTATGCTGGGACTCACCAGGGGAATGATAGGTTGTACCTTCCTGTACGTGTTGGGTCTGTTCCTCGCACCGGAGCTGCACCTTTCGATCGGATTCTTCGGTTGTATGATCCTGTCCTGTATCATGTTCGCCATGCTCGGTATGATGGCGGCACTGTTGGCCAAGTCGCATCAGAGCATGAACGTGTTCAACAGTCTGGTGGTCCTGCCCATGACGTTCCTCTGCGGTACGTTCTTTTCGGTATCGTCCTTGCCAGTTGTGTTCCAGGCGATATTGTACTGTCTGCCGTTGACCCATTCCAGTCTGTGTCTGAGAGCGGCCGCTCTTCCCGAATACCTGTCGTTCCCATGGTTGTCCCTGGGACTCATGTTCGTGTTCGCTGTGCTGTTCTTCTGCATCAACCACCACCTTCTCAAGACGAGGAAGATATGATGAGGATACTCTATCTGACCATAAACAGCTCCGATCCCAGAACGATGCGCGATCCCCTGTTGTCGATGGGGGAGAAGGAAGGCATCGAGGTCATCGTGGATTGCTTCGCGGCCAACGAATGCGATGACGATCCGTTGAGGTACAGGGATCTCGTGAACGCATCCCGTTCCGCGGACCTGATATTGATAAGATGCATGACCGATCCCACCAGCTTCAAGAGGTTCGATTCCTATGAACGGATCCTGAGGGAGGTGAACGGTTATGTGTTCATACATTCGGGCAACAACGAGGTCTGCTTCATGTACCGTGACTTCTTCAAAGGTACCGATGAGGAATACCTCACCCTGAAGAGGTATGTCGGTTACCGCGGCGCCGAGAACGATATAGGTATAGGGTATTGGTTGCACTCCAAGTTAGGGGGAAATCTTCCGGTACCGGAACCGGTGGTACAGAGGACCGACGGTATCTACCACCCCCATCGTGACCGCGACATATCCCTGGAGGATTATCTTAGGACGTTGGATCCCTCCAAACCGACTGTCGGCATACTGTTCGTCTCATCCTATT
>JAFVZR010000096.1 GCA_017508065.1 Candidatus Methanomethylophilaceae archaeon | reverse complement strand
TCCGGTGTCGTCGAATTCATCGGTGCACACGGTCCTGATGCAGAGCCTGAGATCGTGGAGTACATCCAGAAGATCGCCAAAGAGTTGGACTGATCATTTTCAATCAAAACACGCGCCCGAATGGGCGCACCTTCCCATGGGCCCACGTAGATATCTATGCATCCGTGGGACATTCCTTCATTAATCCGAAAATCGTAAGTCGGATTTACTCAAAAATACGGTTTTCGTATTGTGCCAGATTATACCAGCGTAAGCCGTATATATGGATTCAAAATTCAACAATTCAACATCATGAAATCTTCAAAGTTGTCTGCGTTGTGCATCATCGTCGCTGCATCTCTCTGGGGTATCATAGGTATATTCTCACGTATGTTGAGCGATGCGGGTCTCACATCCCTCCAGACAACCGAGGTCAGGTGTTTCATCACAGCTCTTGTGATGTTCGTCGTTCTGATGATCAAGGACAAGAACCTCATCAAGATAGATATCAGGGACCTTTGGATGTTCATCGGTACCGGTTTTTTCAGTATCGTCATATTCAACATCCTGTACTTCGAGACTGCGGAACTGGTCTCACTTTCCATGACCGCAGTGCTCCTCTATACCGCACCTTGCTTCGTGATGGTGTTGTCAGCCATCCTGTTCAAGGAAGTGATCACTGGACAGAAGGTCATCGCATTGGTCCTGGCGTTCTTCGGTTGTATCCTGACTGCGGGACTGATCGGAGGTGGCGGCGACTTCAACATGAAGGGATTCCTCTACGGTGTCGGATCTGGTGCAATGTACTCATTGTACACCATCATCGGTAAGGTGGCCCTGAAGAAGTATCATCCTCTGACCATGACGTTCTATACGTTCTTCGTTGCGGCTGCATCGTTGTTCCTGGTTTCAGAGCCCCTGATGATCATGGATATCGCACTTTCGTCTGGAAAGGCATTGTTCGGTATGCTTGGTCTCGGAATACTCATCACGTCCGTCCCTTACTTCCTGTATGCAAAGGGTCTGAGGGGATTGGATCCCGGAAAGGCATCCGTCCTAGCATTCATCGAGCCGATGGTGGCTACGATGGCAGGGATCGTTGTCTACGGGGAGGCCCTCACGGTCTTCAACGCATTGGGTATCTTCCTCATCCTGATGTCCGTAGTTCTTTTGAATATGGATTTCGGTAAAGGTTCGAAGGGGACGGTCAATTGATCAGAGTGGGTTATATGGGTATCCCATTCTCCAATTCTGCAGAGATGTCTGTGAAAATGTCCGCAGCATTGGGTTTGGAGGGTGTGGAGCATGTTGCACTAATGTCTTCTAAGGGTGTCGTGGATGCCCTTATGGATGGTTCCATCGAATACGGGGTACTGGCTGTGGAGAATCGTTTTGCCGGTGCCGTTCTTGAGACCCAAAAGGCCATGGAAGGTATGCCTCTCGAAGTGCTTCTTCTTGATTGGACTCCTATTCATCATTGTGTGTTCGTCAAGGACGGTGATGTGAAGGTCAATAAATTGATCTCACATGTTCAGGCACTCATGCAGTCCCAGGGGAATCTGAGGAGGTTGTATCCCGAAGCCGAATTCGTGGAATGCGAGGATACTGCCTATGCTGCGGAGATGTTGGCCGATGGTACCATAGGTCCTGAGTATGCTGCGGTATGCAGGATGGATGCAGGTACGCATTATGGTCTGACCCTGGTTCACGAGAATGTCGAGGACAACAAGGACAATATGACCAAGTTTGCAATCGTCAGAAGGGTGTGAAAGACAGTTCCTGGTCCATGATGGCGATAGCGGCCATCGCCTCTACGACGGCTACTGCCCTGGGTACGATACATGGGTCGTGACGGCCTGTGACCGAAACGGTATCCGTGGTCATCGTCTCCAAATTGACCGTTCTCTGTTCTTTCGCTATCGACGGAGTGGGTTTTATCGCTACTCTGAACACTAGTGGCATACCATTGCTCAGGCCACCGGTAACGCCGCCCATGTTGTTGGTCTCTGATGTGATCTTTCCATCCTTGACGATGTACTGATCGTTACTTTGGGATCCCCTCATCTTTGTGATATCGAATCCCTTTCCGAATTCCACTCCTTTGACCGCAGGGATGGAGAACATCATCCTTGCAATGCTGACATCCAATGCATCGAACCATTCCCCTCCGAATCCGATGGGGAGTCCGGTCACGGCACACTGTACCGTACCTCCGATACTGTCCTCGTCCTTTCCCGCGTCCAGTATGGTCTGGGTCATTTCAGAATCCAGTTCTTGGCTCATTGCACGGGTCTTGAAGGATGTGGATTCCCCATAACTTGTGGTGCAATGTTCCTCGTTATCGACCACATCTCCGATGGACCTGGTGTACGCATGTATCTTGACACCCTTATGTGCCAGATACTGTTTTGCGATAGCCCCTGCAGCCACCAACGGTGCGGTCATGCGACCTGAGAACTGTGCACCGCCGGCCACGTCGTAATCCTTGAACTTGAACAATGCAGGGAGGTCGGCATGTCCAGGTCTGGGTCTTATCTTGAACTTGTCATATGCGGAACTGTTCCTGTTGCCGTTGTAGATCACAAGCAACAGTTTTCCGTCTACGACGTCATCGTTGGGATCCAATCCGTATTCGAACATAACCGTGTCGGATTCCTTCCTTGGAGTGCCTATGCCGTCCGATGGTTTCCTGAGTGCCATCTCCTTCGAGATCAGATCCTTGTCGATGTGCATACCTATGGGCAGACCTTCCAGTATGCACCCGATACAATCCGCATGGCTCTTTCCGAACAGGGAGAGTCTTAATCTGTTACCTACTGGGTACATCTGTCGCACCTCAGACCTAGGGAACACATCTCCTCCACGAATCCGGGATAGGAGACGTTCCAACAGGCATCGTCCTCCATGACAACGGGATCTTCGCATATCAATGATGCCACTGCAGCGGACATCATCATCCTGTGATCCCCGTCGTGAACGACCTTTCCTCCCTTGAGACGATCAACACCTCTGATGATGCAACCGTCATCCGTGCCTGTGATGTCCCCGCCCAATGCGGTTATCATATCTGTGGTCAATTGGATGCGGTCGCTCTCCTTGAATCTGAGGTGTGGTGCACCATAGAGTCTGCTCTCTCCATCCGCTGTACTCAGGAGTATCGATACGATCGGGAACAGGTCAGGGATGTCCGACATGTCCACATCGATGGCCTTCGGTCTTCCGGTACGTATGCATGTGATCCTGTCCTCCTCCCTGATGATCCTCATACCGCACATCTCCAGGATGTCTGCGATCCTCCTGTCCCCCTGTTTGGACTCGGGGTCCATGTTGCATACGGTGACCTCTCCTCCCAAGGCACCAGCCACCAGGGGGAATGCTGCGGACGAGTAATCGGAAGGAACGGTGTAGTCCCTGGTCCTGTAAGGTTCATTCTCCACATGGTATCCGTATTCGGTCTCATCCACATTCGCACCGAACGCCCTCATCATGGATAGTGTGATGTCCGCGTATGGTTTGGACACCAATTCTCCTTTGACGTGGATGTCCAATGGGGAATGTGCCAGTGGTGCGGATATCATCAGGGATGAAACGAACTGGGAGCTCATGCTGCCCTCTATCTCTATGTCTCCGCCCATCAATGGTCCTTTGACCGTTACGGGTGGTTTCCCGTCCTTGGAGCTACAGGTCACACCCTTGCTCGATAATGCTTCGAGGAGCGGCCCCATAGGCCTCTTCTGGATCGATTCATCGCCGGTCAGTGTCGTCTCGGAGTCGAAAGTGGATACGACACCTGTCATCAACCTCAGGGTCGTACCTGAATTGCAGACATCGATCGTTCTGTCGGGTGCATGCAGTCCATTCGATGAGATGTGGATGACCCCATCCTTGACATGTATGTTCGCACCCATCGATCTCATGGCATCCATGGTCGCTTCCGTATCAAAGGATATCAATGGGTTCTTTACCTTGGACTCTCCGCCTGCCAAGGCAGAGAGGATTATCGCTCTGTGTGTGAAACTCTTGGAGGAAGGGGGTGTGACCTTACCCTTTATGGACCCTCCTTTGAATGTGATATCTGTCATCTTGTCACCGTGAGTATGGTGTTTCCGCCGATAATGTCGGCCATCTTCTGTCCCTTTCCGCATTCGGTCACGATGGATATCGCAGGACCTGTTCCCGAGATGCCTGCAGCTAGTGCTCCATTGGATAGTGCCAGATCCACAATGGACGTGTCCGCGCCGATTATTTCGGCCACCAACCTTCCATTCATGGTCAATGCGGCCAATGGGTCTTCATACGCAAGTGCCAGCGCTTCTTCGAATTCTTCCTTTCTAGCTCTGTATGCCTCCACAGGGACCTTGTTCTTAGGAATCATCTTCTCGGGAATCCAAAGCACGACATCGTAGTCCGGGATGTCCATCCTGTGGACGAGTTCGTTCTTCGAGTTATCAGTGAATACGACTCCGCCGAAGTGACATCCGCACACGTCATCGAATGCGCCCGTGATCGTAACGCCAGCTTCCTTGGCACATTCCACTCCTATCCTCAACATCTCCATCTCATCAATCTTGGTACCATACCTGTTCAGGACAGATTGGATGATAGCATTGCATACGGAACTGGAACTTTTCAATCCTCTGGATGGGGGAATCTGGGTCCGTATCGTGAGTTCATAGTCTATGTCCGTATCCTCCGAGATGTGCTCCAGGGTACGTTTGACACAGAGGCGTGCGAGGGTGTCGTCCATGTTCGGATCATTTACGACATTCACGGTAGTGTGATCCACATCCGTGACGAATTGTGCCCTGGTCTGTAGGCATACGCCTATCGTGGAACCTATTCCACAAGGTATCGCATTTATGACGGATATTGCGCCTAACGACTTTCCGATCATTCCAACACCTTTCTCATAGCATCGGTGGATGCATCGGTTTCGAACCATAGCCTGAACGATTCCGCCCCCTGTCCGATGAGCATGTCCAATCCTTTCAGGATCGTGCACCCCGTCCTTTGTGCCTGTTCGACCAAAGGCGTGATCCTGTTGTACACTGCATCGAACACTATGTGATCATTCTTCAAGGACAGTTCGGCAGGATATGTGCCAGTAGATTCCATTCCTATGGGTGTGCAGTTGATTATGATGTCATGGTCCATCGCGTCGGCCTTAGAAACCCCTGTGACGGAGAACTCCTTGGCTATGGCAGAAACGGTCTCCTTGTTCCTTCCGGATACGGTGACCTCGCATCCCATCTCCAACATGGCATGCGCGGCGGCTCTGGCGGCTCCTCCGGATCCCATTATGAGTGCCTTGGATCCAACATCCGGTATATTGTCCCTGAATGCGAATATGACTCCTTTTGAATCGGTATTGTCACCTATCAACTTTCCATTCTCATTGATGATAGTGTTCACAGCACCGATTGATTCTGCAGTCTTGGAAAGGGAATCCATCTGTTCAATGACGGATGATTTGTGAGGTATGGTGACGTTCATCCCACGGATATCATATCCGATCATGGCCTCACGTAGTCCGTCGACATCAGCAGACGGGAACTTGAGATATATGGCGTTGAGTCCCGCAGTCATGATGGCTGCGTTCTGCATCGCGGGTGAACGTGTATGACCCAGCAGGTTTCCTGTTATCCCTACGATGGAACAGTCGTCACCCAAGGCCTCCATATCATCGGCACTGAGCTGTCCCGGTGCCGTGGGCTCCCCCACATATCCGAACGTGAACTCGTTACCAAGTATCCTCTGTCTGAGTCTTGTGACTGTACCAGTCTCGCCCATCCCAAGGAGCACGTGCCTCCTGCTCAATGTCTTGGACGCTTCCAATATGGATACGAGGTCCATGAATGAATTCACAGAGAACGCACCCTTGGTCACCTCGGCACCATTGGAGTTCAATATGGAGACTATCTCTTCCGATGAAGGTGTCCCTTCGAAATCGTGGTGGGATACGATCTTCTTGAATCCGCAGGGGATATCGTAGTCCCCGACGTCCACCAATCCGGTGAAATCGTTCGGTACCAGGGAGATGTCCTTTCCGCAGAGGGTAATGACGGTCTCATCATCCGTTTCCGGGAGTGTGTCGAACGCATCCAATCTGTATTCTCTGCATCCTTTTCTGCCGTCATCGTCCTTCGATGACCTGTAGGTGGCGCATACTCTCATCTACTTCTCCGTGATGGTCTCTTCGACGGCCATTCCGAAGTGTCTGCCTCCGGATGATACCTTGGCAAGGACCTCGTCACCTTCCTTCAGTACGGTGACCGATTTCGAACCATCGGGTGTGACCATCTTGATGGTCTCCGCGTTCTGCAGGATCACGTTGTATGTGGATGTGCCATCCGTGGCTTCCACCATGAGCAACGGCCTGATCTCGACCTTGCATCTTCCTATGGATGCTGTACGGCCCTCTCCATCCTTGTTGCAGATGAGTACGGGATCTCCGCCCGCCAGTTCGGACAGGTATCTCGTTCCGCTTCCGGGTACGAGTATGTATGAGTGTACAGCACCGGCATTGACCCTGAACGGTCTGGCAGCGACGTATCCGTTATCCTCGCTCTCGGATTGGATGAGGAAGAGACAGTTGGAGGAGGAACCTATCAACATCCCTTCACCGGGTCCCATCATCGAACATGTGTCGATGCACACCCTGTCTCCAAGGTCTATCGGTCTGATGGAGATCACCTTGATGGGTACAAGGCCCTCCTTTCCGCACGATGTTACCACCGAACGGAAGGATGACAGTTCGGAGGAGTCATCAACGGATATGACCACTCCATCGGTACCGTTCTCCATTGTTTTGAGATACGTTTCCGCGCTTTCGGCATCATGGGCTACGGCATAGATCTCGGTACCACTGCCTCTGTATCTTGCGATCATGTTCTCCAGGGGGATGATGGACCAGTCTCCGGTCTCCACTATGGC
>JAFVZR010000095.1 GCA_017508065.1 Candidatus Methanomethylophilaceae archaeon | reverse complement strand
TCGGACTGAGCGTGTACGATACAGTCATGCTCGGACGTTACCCCCATCTCAAGAACGTATGGTGGGAGACGGAGGAGGACGAAACCTTCGTCGTAGAATCGTTGAAGAAGTTCGGGGTATGGCATCTCCGTGACCGTCCACTTCATATGCTTTCCTCAGGAGAGCGTCAACGTGTCCTGATCGCCAAAGCGTATGTGCAGGAGCCCAGGCTGATGTTGGTCGATGAGCCCACGTCACATCTGGATATGAAGTACAAGCTCGATGTGATGGAATATCTCAACGCCATGGTCAAGAAGGACATGACCATCCTTGTCGCAGAGCATGACATCTCTTTGATGGCCAGATATTGCGATCTTTGTATAATTATGAAGAAAGGTGAGATCGTAGCTATCGGAAAGCCCAAAGACGTTATAACGCCAGAGCTCATAGAGGATGTCTACGAAGTGAGTGCTTCCGTCGGTTTTGACCACGAGGGCGAACTGTATGTTCTTCCCAAGAGGTATAGGGCAGAGGGCGAGAGGGACCGGTTCGAGAAGGATTGATATGGACATCAATGAAAGAGCCAGGCAGACCATCAGGTCCTTGCCGAAGACAGTTCACGGCGGACAGGCATGGAAACTGGACAATATCGAGGATTATAGCCATAATCTCAATCCTTTTGGTGCACCTACATTCCTGGATGAGATTGTGGCATCTGCTGTTTCATCCGTCTGGCACTATCCGGACGATGCATCATTGGGATTCAGGACAGCTGTTGCTAACGAGTTCGATGTGGAACCAGAGAACGTCATCGCCGGTGCGGGATCCTCTGACATCATCAGGATGTTCCCCAACACTTTCTTGGAGCCCGGTGATCGGGTGTTAATGTTCACTCCCTCTTTCGCCGAATATACCCAGCAGTGTAAGATCTGTGGAGTGGGTATCGAGTACATCAGGCTCAGAGAGGAGAATGATTACAGGATCGACATCGAGGAACTCAGTGAAAAACTGACCTCCGATGTCAAGGCACTCTACATCTGCAATCCCAACAATCCTACTGGAAGGGTGGAACCGAGGGACAAGATCCTTTCCATCGTCGATGAGTGCGAAGAGAAGGGCATCATGGTATTCCTCGATGAGACCTTGTTGGAGCTTGTGGACGGATACAAGGATGTGTCCTGTGCATCGTATGTCGGCGAATATACCAACCTCCTTGTTGCTGGCTCTTTGACTAAATCATTCGCGATCCCGGGAATACGTATAGGATTCGGAATCTCCAATGTCGATACCATAGATCAGTTGAACAAGGTCAGGATGACCTGGAACATCGGTGCCATAGAACAGGCCGTCGGTGAAAGGTTGATCGCAGAACACATGGATTATGTGCACGACGCTGCAACCCTACTCAGAAAGGAGGCCGATAACATGTTCGACGAGTTGAAGGACATGGGATTCCCTGTCAATGCACCCTGTGACGGATTCTTCTATTTCTGTGACATATCATCTTTGGGAATGGATGCTGGCACATTCGTATCCAAGATGAAGTCCCATGGTTACATGGTCCGTGACTGCTCGTCATTCGGTCCTGATTTCACCAATTGCGTAAGGTTCTGTGTAAAGGACAATGAGACGAACGCAGGCTTCCTCGCGGCTATGAGGAAAGTTTTGGAGTGATTCTGTGGAGCTTTGGTTGTCTGCCATCTGTATCATAGTACTGGCATTACTCATCGACAGGTTCGTAGGTGAGGTGCCAAACGCTATACATCCCCTCAGATGGATGGGAAACATACTGTATTTCCTGGATAGACACATCAAAAGGACATCCAAACACGCGACCAGATTCAAAGGGTTCCTATCCTATCTGTTGGTCGCATTCCTGTTCCTTTTCGCATCCCTTCTACTGTCCGCATTGTCAAGACATTTCTTAGGTGAGATTGTTTGGATCGTCGTCACCGCATTCCTTTTCAAGATCAACTTCGCGATATTCTCGTTCAGACATCATGTGATTCCTATCCAGAGGGATCTGGATAACAATGACCTGGAAGCCGCAGCTGCCAAGACCCAGATGATCGTCAGCAGGAAGACCGCAGGGATGGATGCGGAGCACATCGCATCGTCATGTACGGAGACCATATCCGAGAACCTAGTGGACAGTGTCGTGTCCCCTACCCTTTTCTTCGGATTGCTGGGTCTTCCCGGCGCCATCATGTTCAGATGTGCCAATCTCATGGATGCGATGTGGGGATACCTGAACGAGAAATACGGTAATCTCGGATTCTTCCCCGCCAAGTTCGACGATGTCCTTGGATTCATAGGTGCCAGGGTATCCATCGTTTTCGTCACCATCGCAGCCTTCATCCTCAGGATGGACTGGCGTGCCGTCATCCCGATGGCCAGGGAGGGAAAGGATCTGACACCATCACCGAACAGCGCATGGTCCATGGTGGCCTGTGCCGCTGCGTTGGGAATAAGGATGGAGAAGGCAGGCGTATACGTCATGGGAAAGGGTGAGATGCCAACGGTCGGGGACATCACCCGTTGTTATCATCTCGTGGAGCTCACATCCATAATTTTCATTATTTGTGTAACTCTCCCGTTGTATGCATTCATCGGAATCGACATACAGTTGTTCTTTGAGGGTCTGATCATTAAATTCGGAGGTATGATATTGTGAAGTACGCAGAAGGTACGGCAGTAGAGTTCGAGACTGAATTGAAGTATTCCGCAGGTATGCCCGTACAGTTGGTACATTTCACGAACGAGATGGATGTCCTGTCGTCCGCATCATACGGAGGCGGTCATACATCATCCAATGACGTCATTTTTGCACAGGTCCCCAAGGATTACGATTGTTCGGATTTCGAAGGTGACATGAAAAGGTTGTTGAATGATTTCGATCTACCCACCAATACCGTGATCTTCCTTACTGCTGCAGAGGTGGAATACGTCTTCACTGTCGAAGAGGGCAGTTACAAGAACAAGACAGAGTATGCTGTAGTTACTGCCGGACTCAGCAATCAGGTCATCGCAGGTGACGAACTACTCGATTGGGAGACAAGGCATGCATTGTCCCTGAAGAGGTCAGAAGCCCTGTATCATCCTGGAACCATCAACGTGATGGCAGTGTTCCAGGAGGAGTTGGACCTTCCCGCGAAGGTCAATGCCGTGATTGCGGCCACCGAGGCTAAGACAGCTGCGATGAACATCCTCGGGTACAAGGAGACGGGTACCACATCCGATGCAGTGGCAATCGTGTCTCCAAAGGGTAATTCATGTTTCTTCGCAGGTACCGGTTCATCACATGGTATCGCAGCAGCACGTGCCGTCAGGTCCGGTGTATGCAAGGCACTCATCAAGAGGGATGATTTCCCTGTGGATATGGATGATTCCACAAAGGCGAACATAAGAAAGGAGTTCGGTTTCTGATGTCCGTGACCAACGATTCAGAGAAGTATGGGATGTTCTCAGCATTGAAGGGAATGTTCTCCTTCTTCACGATCCTGCCCATAAACATTGAGATGAAGGAGATCAATGCAATGAACAGGAAGTTCTGGTTGGTCCCTATCGTAGGATTGTTTTTCGGATTACTGGCATCCTTCGAGATGTGGGGGTTGTTACAGGTCCTTCCCAAGATGTTGGCCTGTGCAGTTACACTGTTCACCATGATGTTCGTCAACAGATACCTCCATCTCGACGGACTGTTGGATGTCGGTGACGGATTGACCGCTGTCGGTTCCCAAGAGAAGCATCTGAAGGCATTGAAGGACAGCACTATCGGTTCCGGTGCTTTCGCTACCGGTCTCTTCGTCTATTTGATAACATTCATCGCCATGTGCAACCTGGATATCGGTGTCCCGATGGTCGTTGCATTCTTCACGTTGTTCACCATGTCCGAGATACTTTGCAGGAACGGACAGGTGTTCGCAGCAGCTTTTGGAATTCCAAGCAACGGTATGGCAGGAGATTCCATCAGGAGTACCGGTATCAAGGAGGCCATCAAGTCCCTTGTACTTTCACTGATCCTCATCGCTTTGTTGGAGGTCTGTGTAATCGCGATAGTCGGTTTCGATGCACACCATTATACATATCTTCCAGTATGTGCCTTTGTAGGAACATTGGCATCCTGTATTTGGGGTAAGATTCTTGCTTCCAAGGCCAACCGTACTTTCGGTGCGGTCAACGGAGATATACTCGGTGCCGTGAACGAGAGCACGAGGGTCATAATCCTCGTCTCTTTCGTTATCGTACTCACGGTGATGATTTGAAGGTCGATGCACTGATAATGGCGGGTGGAAAGGGTACCCGTATGGGGTCCAATGCGATAGAGAAACCTATGCAGATCGTAGGTGGAAAACCCGTCGTCATGCGTGTAGTCGAGGCCATGCAGGGTTGTAAGAATGTGGACAACATCCTTGTCTCCGTCAGTTCCAACACACCCAATACCGAACGTTTCCTTCAGGATATGGGTGTGGAGATCATCTATACCTCTGGTAATGATTTCATGGAGGATATGCACACCGCATTCGGTATGTTGAACAGCGAGTTCATCGTCACATGTCCTTCCGACCTCCCACTCATCAGATCGTATACCGTGGATTCGTTCATCGAATTCTTCAGACCGGAGATGGAATCAGCCATCGCTGTTGTCGATAAGAACACCGTACTCAACAACGGTATCACACCATCCTTCACAT
>JAFVZR010000094.1 GCA_017508065.1 Candidatus Methanomethylophilaceae archaeon | reverse complement strand
CTGGCACTCAACCTGGCACTCAACCTGGCACTCAACCTGGCACTCAACCTGGCACTCAACCTGGCACTCAACCTGGCACTCAACCTGGCACTCAATCTATAGAGGATAGTATCCTGAAACTCATTATGAGCAATGACAGGATAACCCGGGCCGAGATGTCAAAGGCCCTTGGAATCAGTATAAGAAGTCTTCAGCGTATAATGAACGGGATGGATTCTGTGTCCTTCACCGGACATGGCAAATCGGGGCATTGGGAGATCAAAGACGTTTCCGAAAGATGATCCGAGGTCGGTACTTCGGATCGGGACAGATGGATCTCATGCTATCATTCTTCAGAATGATGTGGGTGACCTGTTCATCTTCATCGCCTATGAAGCTACTATCGAGCTTCCAGTCGATGAGCTCCAATTCAGGGACGTACTTCAATGTGTCCCAGGGGCTAGCAGGCCTGCATTTGGACGGTCGTACATTGCATACCTGTTCCTTTCCCTTTTCACGGGTGATGAATCGGACATGATACGATATCGTTTCATAACTTTGGCATGTCTTATCGGAGCAGGATTGGGTCTCAAGGAGAACCTCTGAGCCGTTCGGATTGAGCCTGAAATTTCAAACCTGTCCCGGTGTTCTGGGTCCGGGACAGTATCTTTACCACGGGTCGACCGTGCGATATGGTTTCTTAATCCGTGCGAAATCTGAATCCGACCGTGCGACAATATCCATTCCATACTGCTCCGTTTTTATTCCCTGTCCATCGATAGGGATTATGATCTGAGAATCAGACATGTTGACAGGTGATTCAAATGGGATTATTGGATAAGATCAGTTCGAGGACTTCCAGGAAGGTTACCGACAGGGTTGCGGACAAGGTATCCACGGGTATCGTGAACAAGTTGTTCGGAAAATCCTCCTCCGAGGATACGGCTACCTCATCCGGTGCGACCGTGTCCGTCTCCGTGGATCAGGCATCCGCGGATGCGATGTCGAAACAGATGACTGAAAATGCTCAGGAGCTCATGGGCATGGTCTATAACACCAAGAAATGTCCTAACTGCAAATCCATCTGTTTCAACTCCCCGTTGAAATGCAAGTACTGTGAGGCGGACCTGAGGGATGTAGAACCTCTCAGTCCGGAAGAGATGGAGAAGATGGGTGTCTGACTCCTCATCCCTCATGTTCCCTTTCCGTGTTCGTGGATGCTCCCGGGCACGGATCATCCTTCTTTCCGTATTCTGATCGGATGAGTCCTTATCCGTGTTCACTCTCGTGTCCTGATACCGATGATGTCCTGACCTTTGTCGATGGTTCCTCAACGGTATGGTTCTCCGTTCGACACATCCTGTGTCGCCTTCCACGTCCGATTAGTTGTCCAATGCCGTGCGAAGTGTTTCATACATCCGTAGGAAGCAGAATCATTGGATGTTCGCAACCATCCGCATGCCGTTCGAAAATATCCCTATGTTGTGAATAATTTATATTCTAATACTATGAAATTAGGAAATCATAGCCGACAATATGCTCGATACGGGCATGGGATGGTGGTTTCCGATGAAGACTGGATGCTATGATGTGACCATCGTGAAGGTGGCGATATCCTGTTCCTTTTCCTGAGGGGCCTTCGTTCCTTGAAAGGTTGGAGGTAATGATATGGAAATGAAGTACATGATCGCGATCGGTATCGCTGTTCTTCTCGTCGGAGGAGGGGCCATCGGAGGCATCTTCCTTCTCGGCGGTGACGATGACAGTGAGCCGACGTACACGGTCACATACAACGTCAACGGCGGAGACGTCATCGAAGCCAAGACGTTCACGGAAGGAACGGATACGTTCACACTTCCTACACCTAGCAAGACCAGCAGCACATTCCTCGGTTGGTATTCCAACGCCGAACTGACGGGAGATCCCGTCACACAGGTCGCCAAGGGAACCAAGACCGATCTCCAGTTCTGGGCGAAATGGCAGTTCGATGCCGTATCCATGCCGACCGCATCACAGATCGCATCCAATGACATCATCAGGGTCGTCCTCGATTCGGAGAGTGACGGTATCCTCGCTCAGGATGCGATCGACGCGATAACCGAGGATCATGTAATCACCGTGGTCAGTATGGACGGTGACAGGATGGTGTCCACTTGGGTCATCGACGGTTCATCCCCTGTCACTTCCGCAGGCGGTATCGCACCTCAGAGCGAGGACGGTATCGACGTCATCATCGATGAGGACCGTTCCACCGTGTCCGAGGACAGGGAGATGGGAATCCACTTCTCGCACTCCGGACCCCTCCCGTACCACGCTACAATCACATACTTTGTAGGTGACGTCGGGGACAATGAGGGATTCGATCTCGGAACCGTCCTGGAGATCCTCGATTCCGAGGGTGAATCCATCGGACAGACCGTCGTCAATGCAGGAGGATACATCGATTTCATCATCGACGCCTGTGACGACTACACACTCGTCCAGTGCTATGCCGTCAATATGCACCTCCACGGAGGTGCACCCTCGGTCCTTGCCGACGGATGGAAGTCCACCGATCACGGATATGTAAAGTACTTCCCACTCGGAACCTCCACTGCGACCGCCGTCGATGATTTCATGTCCCCTGACGGAGTGGAACTCCTCAGGACCGGATACATCTTCTCCGATTGGACATTCACAGTCGATATCGTCGGTGATGAGGGTGTGTCCGTCAATGCCGAGTGGGATCCCATCACATATACCGTCCAGTTCGACAACAACGGCGGAACCGGTGAGATGGAGTCCATAGGTCCGTATGAGTACGGTCAGTCCTTTGTATTGGAGCACACCACATTCACCAGGGACGGTAAGGCCTTCAACGGATGGTCCACCACCGCGGACGGTACCATGCACTACATGGACGGTGCGACCGTGTCCAACCTCGCCACCGAGCAGGGAGCGGTCGTGACACTGTACGCCGTATGGGGTCCGTCCAACATCTCCGTGGGTGTGAGCGTCGACGGAGTCCTCAATGAGGGATTCAACCTTTCCGTAAGACAGGGTGATTCCACTCCTACCCCTCTCGTTTACGAGACCTCCACAATGCTCTACAGATGTTTCGAGATCTCTGACGGAACATACGATCTCCTCAGGGACGGAGTGGATACCGGTAAGGATATCGTGGTCACCAACGGTCTCGGCTCCGCACAGATGGTGTTCTACACCGTAACATTCAACCTCAACGGCGGAACCGGTGACGTACCTGCACAGGTCGTATTGAAGAATGGCTTCGCAACGTTGCCCACCGTCGTACCCACCCGTACCGGATACGAGTTCGATTCATGGGTCAGGTCCGGAGAGGCATGGGACTTCGAGGTCGATGAGATCACGGATACCACCACCATATCCGCCAAATGGAATGCCAAGACCTACACCGTATCCTTCGATGTGAAGGGCGGTACCGCGATGGATCCCATCACGGTCACCTACGACCAGTATCCCGGATACATCGAAACTATTCCCACAATGGATGGACATGACATCGTCGGTTTCGACTATGTCGTTGCAGGTTCCGATCCCGTCAGGTACTTCTCGTACAACAGG
>JAFVZR010000009.1 GCA_017508065.1 Candidatus Methanomethylophilaceae archaeon | reverse complement strand
GACGACGTGCCTCTCCGGTAGAAGGGATGCCAGGGCCCTGACCGCAGTGGATTTGGCTGTTCCTTTCTCCCCTCTGATCAGCACGCCTCCGATGAGTGGGTTGATCGTGTTCAGTATCAGGGCCTCTTTCATTGATTCCTGGCCAACTATCGCCGTGAACGGGTATGTCGTCCTTGCTGTCATGTTATCACTGGGTGGTGGATTTACACATTGGAATATATATCCAATGTATTAGCATATACATCCAACTACCTACTTTGAAGGAGATAGCCAGTTTATTAGATAACTCAATTTTAGTTGGATATACATTGTATACAAATTACTACTTTTTGAGTTGGATTAATCGTCCAATTAATATAGTGGTGGTTGTGATTCATTACCAAGTTTGACGGGGCCCTGATAGGATGGCCCCTGTAAACAATACACTTCAGGAGGTGTAAAATGGAGAAAAATCAGACGATTGCCATTGCGGTTGTTGCCATTCTGTTGGTAGCTGCAGTGGGTGTTGGTTGGTACGTCCTCTCGGGTGACGATGAGCAGAACCAGCCTGCAGAGATTACTGATGCCATGGGTAACGTGGTGAAACTCGATGGGGTTCCCGAGAGGATAGTGAGTACCTCAGCCGTTCCCACTGAGATTCTGTGCGATCTTGGATTCAGAAGCAACCTTGTCGGTGCGACAAGCAATTTTGGAATCTATGATGTTTTCAGCGATGTTTATGGTATTGACCTGGATTTCGATTATCCTGCTACCATAGAGGCTGATATGGCCAGTGGAAAGGTTGCGAACATCGGAAAATGGTCATGGGCGGTCGAGGATGTTCTTGCAGCTAACCCCAACCTCGTTATCATGGATGAGGACCAGCTTGCGGACATCAACAAGATGAAGGATATTCAGAAGGTTGGAGTTGATGTCATTGTCCTGGATGCGGATTCAGGTTTCGATGTCATCAAGGACAACTACATGATGCTCGGAAAGGCACTTGGTGCAGTTGACAGGGCTGAAGACATATGCTCCGAAATAGACGACGCACTCAAGGTCATAGACAACAGGTTTGATGAGAAGGCGAATGCATCAATCACTTTCGCTGCGATCTCCTACAATCCTGGGTACATCTATGGTTACGGTGACGGTGGAATGGTCCAGGCTCTGAAGAGTGCTGGATACACCAATGCGTTCAAGACTACCGATTCGTTCTTCTCAATATCATATGAGGACATCGCAGCTGCAAACCCTGACGTCATCATTTTCGAGGATATGGGTTCCATGCTAGACTGGGCACCCATCATCGAGTCTTGGAAGGCTGATCCTGTCATGGGATCCATTGATGCGATAAAGAACGATGATTTCTACTGCCTTGAGTACGGACCGTTCCGTGCAAGCGGATACTCTACTGTCCACATGGTCGAGGGTTATGCACTTCTTCCGTCACTCATGGAGGGTGCTATCAATGATTCTGGGTTCCCCAACATTGTTGATGATAAGGAGTGGAGAAAGAACATAGAGTGGCTCAAGGAGGCCGCTTAAACAAACGGGGGGCAACCCCCTTCTTCAAACGGGGTTTTCTTATGACCGATGATGAGACCAGGCTTCGTGAAGAGGTTATGGGGAAGAACGTCGGTATCAGGGCAATACGCCGTAGGTCCACATTGATCATCATCGCAGGAATAATCGTGATCCTTGTGATGTATGTCTATTCTCTGACCATGGGTTCGTATCCTGTGTCCTTTCAAGAATCATTCCATCAGATGATTGAGATAATAACTACGGGGGGTAATCCCGAAGAGATGAGTGGTAAGGTCATCTTTCATCTGAGGATGCCCCGTTCGTTACTCGTCATAATGGTTGGTGCAGGTCTGGCGGTCGCTGGCGCGGTCATGCAGGCTTTGATTCACAATCCTTTGGTGGATCCATACGTCACAGGTGTATCATCAGGAGCATCTTTCGCTGTCATCCTGATTTCACTCACCGGTGTCGTGGCGACATCCCTCGCTTCGGTGTGGATCGTACCTGTGGCTGCAGTTATAGGAGCGGTCCTTGCATTCATACTCACTATGACCGTTGCAGAGTCTGCTGGTGGGAAGGCGATGAGCTACGTCCTCGGTGGAACCATCATCGGTATGGGGTTGAGTGCCGGTACTACACTCATCCTGTCTACGAATGCTGAGGATATGCACAGAATCACCGATTGGATGTTCGGTAGTTTCGCCAACACCTCCTGGGAAGAGGCGATACTTTGCACGGTGTGCATATCCATTATCTTGATAATCATCATGATTTACGCACGTAAATTGAACATGATGCTCCTGGGGGAGGATCAGGCCAGGTACCTTGGTCTGGATGCAAGGAGGTTCAAGAGAAATATGTTGATCCTCGTCGCAGTGCTCACGGCATTCTGTGTGGCATTCTGTGGAGTCATCGGATTTGTAGGACTCATCGTTCCACACCTTTGCAGGATGGTAATCGGTGGGGACAACAGGGTCTTGTTACCCACTAGTATTGTAGTCGGATCGGTCGTCCTTCTTGTAGCAGATGTGTTCTGCAAGAGTTTCACCGTCGGTGAACTACCGATCGGTGCGATAATCTCGGTAATTGGTGTGCCGTTCTTCATCTACCTCATGGTAAAGGAGGGAAAGCGCTATGCCCTCTGATGGACCCATGCTGGAAGTCTCCGAGATGGCGTTCAGCTATTCCGATGAGGGTACGTTGAAGAACATCGACTTCGAGATAATGCCCGGGGAATTCGTTGCCTTGATGGGACCCAACGGTTCCGGCAAGACAACGATGATGCGCTGCATCAACAAGATCCATAAGCCTTCCAGTGGGAAGATCGAGATCGATTCGGAGGACATAATGGAACTGTCCATGGGTGAGATCGCCAGGATCTGCACCACGGTTCCGGCGGACACCGCTGTGGATTTCTCCCTGTCGGTCAGGGACTACGTCGCTCTAGGGCGCTCGCCGTTCATCAAGACCATATGGTGGGAGGATGAGAAGGACGAGGAACTGGTCAACGATGCGATGTGGAGGATGGGTATCGCCCATTATGCCAACAGGAGACTCCATGAGTTGAGCAGCGGTGAGAGGGCACGTGTCCTCCTGGCCAAGGGTCTGGTCCAGACGCCCAAGGTGATCCTCGTGGATGAGCCCAGTGCACATCTCGACATCAAGTTCAAGGTCCAGATTATGGAGATCCTCCGCAACCTGAGCAGACAGGGCCTCACCGTCCTGATAGCATCCCATGACATCAACCTCCTGACGAGGTTCTGTGACAGGATACTGCTCCTGTCCAAGGGGCACATCCTGAAATACGGTAGTCCCGAGGAGGTCGTGACCGAGGAGTCGATCCAAGAGGTGTTCGACATTAGGGTCAAGGTGGTCGTGGAGGAAGGTACGGTGTATGTGCTGCCCACGGGTTCCACCAGGTTCGGTGTCGATGGTCCTCTGAATTGATGATCCATCGGGATCACCATCTAAACATCTTAGTTTCATTTTTTGTCTACATGTATTCACCAGAAAGGCCTAGTTGGATATTATATCCGATACATATCCAACTCAGTTGATATATAAATCTATATAAATGATAAATAAACGCTGTTAAAATATAATATGTTAATTATAAATGTTGGTTAATACATCCAACTATTAACTAGTGATATTATGGACAGCAAGAAAATCATTGCAGTCGCGGCAGTCGCTATCATAGCGATTGCAGCATGCACTGTCGTCTTCATGAACGGGGATGACAACGATTCTGTGGCAATGAAGGATGCAGCTGGCAATGTCATCGAAATTCCCGATGAGGTGAAGACGATTACCGGATGCAGTCCTTCTATTGTTGATACACTCTGTTACATGGGATATGGATCCAAGTTGGTCTGCGTTTCCAATTATTGTACCAATCCTCTTGTTCCCAGTGGAACTCCCCAGTGTGGAAGCTATTCCAATCCCGATTCCGATGCGATCTCCACAGCCAATGCGGATGTGACTTTCCTTGACAACTCTGGAAGTGGAGCAAAGGCAGTTTATGAGACCCTCAAGGCATCTGGAATGAACGTCATTCTGACCTTCGGTTCTGACGATGGTTTCGATGGAATCTACAAGAACATCGAGATCTTCGGACAGATCTTCGGAGATGAGTCCAAGGCAGATGATCTCGTCAAGGACCTGAAGTCTGAGATCAAGTACCTCGGCGAGAAGACCGACGGAGCAGACGTTACCGAAGTGATCATAACAACAGGACTCGGAAATGTATGGAGTGCTGATTCCGACGGTAACTTCGTCAACCTCGGCGCATTTGATGGATCCGGAGTCTACGTTGCCGGTTCCGGTTCTACTGCAAGTCAGTTCATCGGAAATGTTTCCGAGATGAAGAATCCGATAGAGGGTAGTTCCTGGGTTCCTGCTGATACAGATTACATCTCAACCAAGACTGCAGATGTTGATGTTATAATGGTGACCTGGGGCGGAACAACACCCAATGCGGATGCTAAGGCTAAACTCATTGAGCAGATGAAGACCACTGCTTGGGCCAACTGCGGAGCAGTCCAGGAAGGAAACATCGTGTTTGTCTGTGGAAAGACCAACAGTGACATTTCCAGGTTGACTCCCTACACCGTCTTCGATGCACTTCCCATCATGAGCCTTTACATGAATCCCGAGTGCTACAAGGCGACCGCTGGTGGCGAGGCTTTGTCATTGGATGATCTCCCCTTCTACATCGATGATTCCAACTACGAGATGTTGAAGGGATATACCGAGAATTAAAACCGATTAATCATTGGCGGGGAAATCCCGCCATACTTCTTGAAGTGTTGATAAAATGGCAGAAATGATCAGTGGTGCTTCTGCGAAGATGAAGAGGCGCCTTATTCTCATCGTGGGAGTAGGTTTGATCGCGTTGCTTCTGATGATCCTCCTATCATTGGCATGCGGAACGGTCAACTACCCGTTCCAGACGGTGATAGATTCTTTAATGAGTGTGATTAACAACGGGGTGGTGTCGGGAGTTGACAGGACAATCTTCAACCTACGTTTCCCCAGGGTACTGGCTACTTTTGCCGTAGGTGCAGGACTGGCGGTGGCCGGAATAGTGTTCCAAGCCATCATCAGGAATCCTCTTGTGGATCCATACATGACCGGAGTATCATCGGGAGCAGGTCTCGGTGCGACTTTGTTCATCATAATATTCAGTGGCGTGATCACAGTCGGTGGGAACTATGCAATGCCAGTGTTCGCGTTCTTCTTCGCAGTCCTGGCATTCATGATGACTTTCACCATATCGAAGGTTAGTGGTAACAACAACGTCAGTTTCGTCCTGTCCGGAGTGATCACAGCCATGGGATTCAGTGCCGTGACCACAATCCTCATGTTGACAAATGATGACAAAACCCATAACATCCTCGGATTCCTGAACGGTAGTTTCTCATCGATTTCATGGGAGGTCTGTATGATCATCCTGATCCCCGTCCTGGTGATATCGTTCATAATCATGATCTACTCCAGGACGTTCAATGTCATCCTGCTCGGAAGGGAGCAGGCCATGGAGCTCGGAGTCAACTACGATAGTTTCAGACTTATCATGATGCTCATAGCATCGTTCCTTACCGCGATCTGTGTTTCATTCGTTGGAATCATAGGTTTCGTAGGACTCATAGTTCCCCATTTGGCCAGGATGGCCCTCGGTGGGGATCACAGGCTCTTGATCCCCGCATCGATGGTCATTGGAGCATTGTTGTTGTCCGGTGCGGATCTTCTCGTTAAGGAGTTGATCAACGTGGCCAGTGTCACCCTGCCAATCGGTGCGATCACGACGCTGGTCGGAATTCCGTTCTTCGTGTACATTCTGAAGAGGAGGGGTAAGGGATATGCCTGAAAACGAGAACATTCTGATCGATGCAAGGAATGTGAACGTGGAGTACGAGACATACCACGCACTCCATGACATCATGCTCTCCATAAAGGCGGGTGAGCTGGTGGCCATAATCGGACCCAACGGTTGCGGTAAGTCCACGACGATGGGGACCATCAACGGTCTCCTCAAACTCTCCACGGGTTCGCTCACGGTGGGTGGACTGGATGTCACGAAGGTCTCCCTGGAGGAGATGGCTAAGATGTGTTCCAACATCCCCACAGAGTTCCCTCCGGACTTCAACCTCAGTGTGTATGAGGTCGTCATGCTGGGAAGGTACCCCCACAGGCAGAGCATGTGGTGGGAGACCGAGAAGGATGAGGAGGTCGTCAGGGCCGCCCTTGAGATGTACGGCATGTCCCATCTCGCCGACCGTGATATCACCCAGCTGAGCAGCGGTGAGAGGCAGAGGACTCTGATCGCCAAGGCGTACGTCCAACAGCCGAGGATCATGCTGGTCGATGAGCCAACGGCCCATCTGGACATCAGGTACACCTTGGAGGTCATGCAGTATTTCAAGGACCTCATCAAGCGTGAGAAGGACATGGCGATCGTCATTGCCGCACATGACCTCAACGCCGTCGCAAAGTACTGTGACCGTATCGTCATGATGAAGAAAGGCCACATCATCGCCTGCGGTACCCCCGAGGAGGTCATGACTCCCGAGAACATAGAGACCGTATACGGTGTGAAGGCGGATGTCATCAAGCATGATGGTGCACTGGTGATGATCGCCAAGTACCCCATACCTGAACACAACAAGGAGTTCGAAGAGACGGACCTGGCATGTTCCTCGGTTTTAGAGAACAATGCTCAATCGGGATGATTCCTTCGACCTTCAACCCTTTTAATCGTTTTTCACCCGGGGCGTGAACCGTCCCGGGTCTTTCGATACCCGTTTCCGATGATGGCTGATGATGTCAGAATCTGGATAATATATGTGATTTTGGAGATTCCATCCAACTATAGTTGGAATATATGTCCGATGTACATCCCAAGGTATATATCTATGAGTTGGAATTAATATCCAATACAAATCCAAGTGATAGTATGGGTATGAACAAGACAATCCTGGCGGCCATCGTGGTCGTGGTCATCATCGCAGCTGCAGGTGCAGCATTCATGATGGGTGACAGCCCGGAGGAGGAGTACGACTACAATGTCAAGTTCCTCGTCCAGGATGGGGAGTTCTCCAAATGGTGCGAGGGCTCCGGAGATACGGCAGTCGAAGCTGCCGAGAACGCACTCAGGTCCGCAGACATCACCTACGAGTTCAACGGCAACAACGTGGTGAGCATCATGGACAAGTCCAGCGATTACGAATCGAACCCCAACCAGTACATCTACTGGCTCCAGTTCTACTGGGATGAGGCCATCGATGATTGGAATTGGAGCATGTCCGTCGGTCTCGGTACCATGGAACCCGATGTGGAGTACTACTGCTTCTACTACGGTGGACTCGACAGGAACACCTTCGAGCCCGTGAGCAAACCCACACTCAAACCTTGAGGATCACGAAACAAAAAGGTGAACCATGCAGACGAGCAGAGCAAAGGTGGCGGTTTCCCTGGCCATTTTGTTGATAGGCCTTGTGGCGACCATCCTTGCAGCATCGTCTGCATCGTCCACCACAGATTCCTCCATCCTGATCGATTTCGGCGATCGGGATGTCACATACGTCCCCATCGATTCCGAGGATGATCCGGATTCCATGTCCGCCCTCGAGTACGCATGCGCCCTCAATGGCTTCGAACTTGTGCTCGAAGGAGGTGCAGTGGCATCCATAGACGGCATAGGCAACTCCGCGGATGGAACATGGGGACTCTACGGCGTCCAACACGGCAAGAAGGACTGGGTCGCGATAGGTTCAGACCCGTCGGATGTCCTGGTGGACGATTACACGGTACTCTGCTGGGGTCACTGCGGCGAGGGGGAGGTCCCCACGCGTGCGGTCGATGCCACAGGAGTATGCTTCTATGGTTACAACGAGCCGGCTAGGGTCGTCTCCTTGGCACCCACATGCACCGAGATCCTGTGTTCTGTGGGTGGGTTCGACCTCATCGTGGGCGCTGACATGTACAGCAACTATCCGTCGGAGGTCGTCACCGCCATGCAGACAGGGGCGATCAAGGTCATAGGGGGATTCACCAACCCCAGCTACGAGATGGTCCTCAAACAGGATCCGGATCTGGTGGTGTGCATGGGTAACCAGAACGCCCACGTCCAGATGTCCGAGAAGCTCAGGTCCAACGGTGTGGACGTCCTCGTGATAAGCGGGGCCGAGGACATCGATGTGGTCCTGGACAACATCTACATGGTGGGCACATCGATAGGGAACAACGATGTGGCCGTCGAGAACGTCGACCTGGTCTCCTCCCAGATATCGGAGATCGGGGATATCGTGGATTCCGGAACAGGCATCCGTGATGTGTCGACGATGGTATCTCTCTCGGCTGTCAAATCACCCTGGGTGTCCGGTTCGGATACGTACATCTCGGACATCATGGACATAGTCCATTCATACAACATCTACACGAAGGAGTCGGGATGGGTGCAGGTCAACGCCGAGACCATCCTGAAGTACGATCCATCGGTCATAGTGGTGGCATCCACAGATTACACGGCCACACAGGAAGAGTACGATTCCATGATCGATTCCATGTCATCCGAATGGCGCGGTACCACCGCGTACAGGAACGGAGACATCTACCTACTCGCAGGCGAGGCCTGCGACCTGGCATCCCGTGCAGGGCCCCGTGTCGCCCAGATGACGGAACTGATGGCCAGGATACTTCACGGT
>JAFVZR010000093.1 GCA_017508065.1 Candidatus Methanomethylophilaceae archaeon | reverse complement strand
ATGATCACCCTCTGCGCCTGTCCACCGGAAAGATCCCCTACGAAACTGTCGATATATCGATCGACCTTCATGGAGACCATGGCCTCCGCAGCGATCGCGACATCCTCCTTGGAATAGTTCCATTCGATGTACGGCCTCCTACCCAAGAGGACGGTGTCGTACACCGTTGTGTATCTGTCCATGGTGAAACTCTGTGGCACATAGGAGATCTTTTTGGCCAACTCCTTCTTGGATATGGAGAATATATCCGTTCCATCGATTTCCACTGCACCATGCATAGGCTTTCTGATACCGCACAAAGTACGAATCAAAGTGGATTTGCCGCATCCGTTCGGACCGAGTATTGTGACCAATTGACCGGATTCGGCTTCGATATCGATGCCATCCAAGATGGTTTTGCCCGCATAACCCTGAACAAGGTTCTTCGCTGACAATTTCATGACGATTCCCTCCAATCCTTCTTCAGGACCATCCAGATGAAGAACGCTCCACCTATGACATAGATCAGGATTCCCACAGGTACATCCGATGGGAATGCTGTCCTGGATATCGTATCGGAGATCAATAGGATCAGGGAACCCATGATTCCCGATGCAGGTAGCAGATACCTGTTGTCATTACCGATGATCCTCCTGCATATATGAGGGGCCATAAGACCGATGAACCCTATCGCGCCCGTGAATGCCAGACATACGCATGTCAACAACGTGCATACGAGAAGACTGCGTGTCCTCACCTTCGCCACATCGACACCCAGATTGGTTGCCACATCCTTTCCGGCAGCCAGAGCATTGATGTCGATCGTGACCTTCTCCAGATACAATGTGCAAAGGACGACTATTGGCAGAATCAGTATTATGACCGCCCACGACGAACTCCAGAGATTGCCCATCGTCCAGATGGTGATGTCTCTCAATGCGGCATCATCGGAGATGTACTTCAAGAAGGACAGTCCTGCCTGGAAGAGATAGCTGACCACCACACCCGTGAGAACGATGGTGGATTGTGACACATGTTCCTTCCTCGATAATACCAAGACGAAGGACATGCTCAACAATCCGAAGAAGAAAGCGAACAGGATATTCACGATGGATGAACCGCTGAACATCTGTCCGAAGATCTCGAACTGCGTTACACTGAACGTACCGAACAAGGTGGCACCGCAGATGATCGATATACCTGCACCAAATGCGGCAGCAGTGGATACACCCAATGTGAAAGGACTCACCAACGGATTCCTCAGTATGCCTTGCATGATACAACCTGCAACGGCTAAACTGAATCCTGTGATGATTGCCATTATGACCCTTGGCATACGCGTGTCCAGGATCAGGTCCGAATAGTTCTCGGACACATCGAACACATCCACGAAACAATTCACCAGGATCTCGAAGACCTCCTTCACACTGATCGGTGTCGGACCCATTGAGAGTGCGACCAATGACACAATCACAGTCAATACGATCAGCACAACGCTGAATCCTACCTTCTTCTTCACGGAACTGTCATAACGGGAGGATAGTTCCTCCCTGGACAGTCTCTCGCTGATGTGTCTGGCCACCTCATCGGTATCGCTCATGCATCTACCTCAGTAAACCTCATTCCTGACCAATGGATGGTCGTCATCCACGACGAAGTTCAATCCGACCCCGTCCATGAATGCATTTACCCTGGATTCCAATTCCTCGATGTGACTGTCATCCAAGGTATCCGTGAACACATACGCGTACAACAGATAGGCGTAACAGCTCATCAATCCGGACGCTATGTGCGTGTTGAGGTAGATGGTCTTACATTCGGGATTGATATCGGAGAACTTCTTCACATCGATCGAACTTGTAAGTGGTTGTGATCCTACGGTCTGGACTATGAGGTCGTAATCCGCTGTATCGGACCCTCTGATGAAGTGCACATCTAGAACGGGTGTGTCACCATCATAGAACAGATTGTAGAGTGCCTCGTTCTTGTATGTGGTGAACGAACCGGATGTCGCATATGCTGCATTCGTTCCCCCTATGCTTGCGATCAATCCACTGAGTTCGGATGAGCTAAGATAATAGTTACCAACCGTACCCGTGGAGGAGAACATGTAACAGAGGAAATCTATGCTCCTATCAGGAGTGGGACATATTGCCTTCGCATCGGAGATGCATTTGTTGAACATGTCCTTGTATGTCTTGGCACGTTCCTTCAGATTGTCGGAATCACCGAAGAGCAGCACCATCTTATCCAGATTATCCAACATACCGTTTCCGAATGCGTCGAGATAGACCACCTTGATTCCAGAGTTCTCTATGACATCGGCAAGAACCGTGGATCCGATCCCCATGGTGGATGGGGAAAGGACCATATCGACACCATCGAGCTTCATCTTCTCGATAGCGGTAGAAGTGGAGAACGTCCCACGCTTTCCGATGTCCGTTACGGAATCGAAATCGTCCGAACATTCGACCATCTTCTCCAAACCATCGGTATCCATTGCGACGATCTTGTGCTCGATTCCAAGGAGCACCATGTAGTACGCGAGATCGGTGTTAACGACGGCCACCTTCTCCGGGGGCTCGTCGATGGAGATCTTGCGACCCATAGAGTCAGTGAATTCTATCGGACCATCATCATCCGTAACGGTCAGTGTGGTGAAGGCGAAGATGGCACCGATTATCACTATCGCACCTATGACACCCATCACGATCTTGCTGTTCATCCTATGACCTCAGCTCATACAACAGAAGAACTGCTCAAGCATCGCATCGTACGTGGAACGATACATGGATTTAGAATCCTTTTCAGGCACATCCACAGGAGTTCCGACGTAGATTCTGAGTGAATCGGTGTCCTTACTGTCACTGAAATCGATGAGATAGTTGTCGATGACGACAGCTCCGGTGGAGATCGTATAGGTCTTGTTGTTGACGACGTCCTTATCGGATACATTGCGGTACCAGACCTTGTAGATTCCAGCATCGACACCGTACTCTCCAGAATTGGTGGAATCGATGGTAACGGTATCCTTTCCTGCTGCCATTGCAACGGATTGTGTAGACAATTTCGATTCGATTGCATCCAATGCTGCAAGTGCATCCGTCTTGGAAGCATACTTTGTGATGACGATCGTGTTGGCAGAGACCTCTTCGCTACCGGTTGCAGTATACTTCAAAGGCGTACTTGTGATGACGGCCCTGTCAGCAGTGGACGAGATACTGACCGTGAACTTTCCGAACCTTCCGTCATAACGGTCGGCAAGGACGTTTGCAAGACCTTTGGCATCGTTGAACTCAACAGCCTTTGTGGAAAGTGCGAAATCCTTCACGATGGACTTGAACGCATCGACAGTGATTGAATTGGGATCGGATGCGAGGGTATCGACGGGAGATCCGTAGTACAACCTTGTGTTCTCTGCACCGCCTCTGGTACTGACCTCACTGAAATCGATGACGACGTTATTTATGACGAAAGCACCAGTTGCGTTGGAATAGGTCTTATCGATTGCTGCACCATAGGTAACGCTGCGGGCCCAGATCTTGTATGCACCTGCGTCGATTCCGTACGCTTTGGCTGCATCCCCTGCAAGTTCTACGATTTCGATACCTTTGCACATAGAGGAGGTCTGTGTGGAGATCTTGCTTCTGACCTCATCTAAGGCTGCAAGTGCAGATTCGGAATCGATGAACCTAGTGATGACTATACTGTTGGATGAGACAGAACCATCACTGTCCGTGTTATATTTCACGGGCAAACTGGTGATGATTGCAGATTCGGATGTTGCACCTGTCTTCACGGTGAATTTTCCAAAACCGCCGGTATAGTTATTTGCAATGGCGTTGGCAACGTCATCTGCATCGAGCAATATGGGAGATTCATCGTCGGATTCATCGAGAAGATAGATACCTACCATTCCGAATAATACGAGTCCGGCGATCAAAACTGCAAGAAATGCATT
>JAFVZR010000092.1 GCA_017508065.1 Candidatus Methanomethylophilaceae archaeon | reverse complement strand
CCTTGGAGTTCGTGAGGGTGTTGTGGATCATCAGCGACATGTGAATCGCATTGGGATTAGGGAACTAGTTAATAAATATGGCTTGGGGCCGATGTGGATCCAATCATGTCATTTGATTCTCTGGCTCATACCCGATCAATGGTCAACATCATGATGGGTGGATTCATCTTAGGAGGAACCTACCGATCGAATATGATCAGGTTTGTCGATAAGTGCTCATATATTAGTCTTACAAGGGCCGGGGTATGATGATTTACGCCTTGCATTCAGACCGTCGAACCAGGCGTTGTCCTTGGGATACTTGAGGTTGAAGAACGCATCCAGAATGCTGAGGTTGAGGGACTTGCCGAATCGTCTCGGTCTTGTGACCTGGTAGACTTCGGACTTCTGAGACAATATCTGGGGGATCAGGTTAGATTTGTCGACATAGAGGTGTCCCTCATCACGAACTTCCTTGAAATCCTGGACGCCTATCGGCAGGGGTCTGACCATAATGTCCTCAAGATTGAACTCCGGGTTGATACACTTGTCGCGTGCAGTCACTGTTGCGTGGTATCCTCATGTTCAGGTTCAAGATTAGATACTTCTCCATCGAATCCAGCCAACATTCCGGTATCATCAATGGGAGGTTTCATGTGGTTTTCCTTGGTCTTGCATTCTGAACATATCTTGGGTGAGATGAGTCCAGCGTACAGTATGTATGCTATCAGCAACAGGATGAACGGGATCCAGATGAAGGAGATTCTGTAAATCGCGGATAGGAACACCATCGATCCTAGAAGTATTACCGGGACACCGATTTCGAATGATGGTATGGGGTAAACGTTCTTCTTGCATTCCGGACAGTACCTTTGTCCTTCCATGGTTGTTTACATCGTTCTGTTCCATATATAACAATTGATTATGTTGGATACATCATGATACACATTACCGGTCGGTGGTGCATAATGCTTTTTTCATCCTCAACTCTCACAACGAAAACACCCTCAACTCTCACAACGAAAACACCCTCAACTCTCACAACGAAAACATCCTCAACTCTCACAACAGATATATCTGGGTATGTCATCTGATAAGTATGGACGGATACATCCCCCGTATCGCAGATGCTGAGATAGAACGGCTTTTGAAAATGTTCGGAGCCATACACATCGTGGGGCCTAAATGGTGTGGTAAGACCACATCTGCGGAACGTTTCTCCCGTAGTTCTCTTCTCATGCAGGATCCTGATAAGGCGGATATGTATCTGGAGATAGCTCGCATGAAGCCATCCAACCTACTCGAAGGGGAGAAGCCAAGGTTGATAGACGAATGGCAGGTGGAGCCCAAGTTATGGGATGCCGTCAGATTCTCCGTCGATCGTAACCAAGGGAGGGGCATGTACATCCTGACGGGGTCGGTAACCCCTCCTGAGGATGAGAAGCGTCATACTGGCACAGGCAGGATAGTGACTGTGAAGATGCGCACACTTAGTCTGTTCGAATCCGGGGATTCCACGGGAGAAGTATCAATCGGTTCTTTGTTCGAAGGGGTTTCCGAGGTATCCGGCATCTCCGGATTGGATTACACGACCATGGCCGAGTTGTTGGTACGTGGGGGATGGCCATCCTCGATAGGTTCCGATACGGAGACTGCGTCAGACATCATCATGGGATACTGCGAGGGGATGCTCGATTCAGAGATCAACCTGCCAGAGGGTCGCAGAAGGGACAAGCAGAGGATGAGGATGATCCTGAGGTCGTTGGCTAGGAACACATCCATGTCTGTACCGAATACGACGATAATGGAGGATATAGGCAGATCCGAGCAGGGAGGGGTAAGTGTGAACACACTGGCCGATTACATATCGGCACTCAAGGACATTCATGTCGTGGACGATCTGGCTGCATGGAGTCCGAGGCTCCGTTCCAAGGTTGCCATAAGGACCTCGGATGTGAGGCATTTCGTGGATCCCGCCATCGCTGCTTACTTCCTGGGTGCCGGACCGAGGGATCTGGAGATGGATCCCCGCACATACGGGTTGTTGTTCGAGTCCCTTGTGGTCAGGGACCTGAGGATCTATGCACAGGATCTGCGTGGTGACGTCTATCATTACCGTGACGGTGACGGGTTGGAGGTCGATGCCGTCATCCATCTGAAGGATGGCAGATGGGGTGCGGTCGAGGTGAAACTCGGATCATACGGTGTAGATGCCGGTGCCACGAGCCTTTTGCGTCTTGCTCGGAAGGTCGATTCCGAGAAGATGAATCCTCCATCGTTCCTCATGGTGGTAACCGCTGTCGGATATGCATACACGAGGGAAGATGGAGTCCATGTGGTGCCCCTGGGATGTCTGAGGAATTGATGACCCCCCCCCCCGTGTGCACAGCATGGTTGGGATTGGTAGGTGAATGGGGTTCCGTACCTGGCAGTACCCTACCAATGGGATATCAGATCGGTATGATGATGGATGTTATCCCAAGTCGGTTCATATCGAGGATATCCTGAGAAATGGGATTCCAGATGATGATCTGATCTGTGCAGGTGCATGTTACCCGAGAAGTCGAAGGGGCGGATGTGGAATCAGATACCCATTCTCTCCGAGAGCACGGTGGGCTTCTTGTTGCGGAAAGCGATTCCGTAGATGAGTGTCGGACCTTCGAGACCGTGGGTGTAGTCCCTCTCCTTGATCTGTTCCAGTGCCTTCTTGGCGGATGTTTCAGCAGCCTCATCGGAGGAGTCTATGGGGATGCGCTTGATTTCGATGACTATGTTCGG
>JAFVZR010000091.1 GCA_017508065.1 Candidatus Methanomethylophilaceae archaeon | reverse complement strand
GACCTCCGGTAAGGAGGATGTGGTGTACATCGATGACGTGGACGAGGCCGTATCACTGATCTCAGAAATGGACGGTCGCGTGTTGGTGACCACCGGGATGAAGGAGTTGCACAAGTACACCGAGGTCCCGAATTACAAGGATCGCGTGATCGCAAGGGTGTTGAGCGTCAAGGATTCCGTTACGAAGGCATTGGAGCTTGGATTCGATGGTGCCAATCTTATCTGTGCCCGCGGCCCATTCACCGAGGAGTTCAACCATGCTCTTTTGGAACAGACAGGTGCATCGATCATGGTCACGAAGGACACCGGTTCCGAAGGCGGTTTCGAGGAGAAGCTACGTGCCGCGGAGAGGGCAGGTGTGAAAACGATCGTGATAAGAAGGCCGGAGGATGACGGGATGTCGCTCGAGGATGCCATGTCCGAATTGGGTGAGCGTTTCGGTATCGAATGTGAGGTCAAGGACAGGCCGGAGACATGTATCGCCATCGTAGGCATCGGAATGGGCGGAGGTACCCTGACGGTCGATGCAACGAAACGTATCGCATCGTCGGATCTCCTCATAGGTGCGGAGAGGATGTTGTCATCCGTCAACGCCGCAGGTAAGGACGTCCTCAAGGAATACCGTGCCAAGGAAATCCTGGAATATCTCGAGAAGCATCCGGGATACCATCGTCCGGCTGTACTGGTGTCCGGCGATGTGGGATTCTACAGTGCCGCGAAGAAGCTTCTGGAATCCGTTGATCGTGACAAATATCGTGTCGAGGTGTATTGCGGAATATCGTCTTTGGTGTATCTGAGTTCGAGGGTCGGCATCCCATGGCAGGACATCCGTCTCCTGAGCGCTCATGGTAAGGAGGCCAATATCATCAGTACCGTCAGGTCGGAACGCTCCGTGTTCACGTTGTTGACAGGTTCCGACGGTGCACGTCGTCTCTGTGAGGATCTGATCAGATTCGGAATGGACGATGTGAACGTCATCGTGGGTCAGGACCTGGGATCCGATAGGGAGAGGATAATGTCCGGAAGGCCATCCGAACTTAAGAACCGGGGTTTCTCCGAACTCTGTGCAGCCATAATAATCAACGACAGTCCGGATAGGAGTGTCCCCATCGGAATGGATGATGAGGACTTCATAAGGGGTCCGGCACCGATGACCAAGAGCGAAGTAAGGTCCTTATCCGTTGTGAAGTTGAAGTTGAAGAGGGATTCCATCATCTACGATGTAGGTGCGGGTACGGGTTCCGTCTCCATAGAGATGGCACGTGTGGCCGATGAGGGATTCGTCTATGCGATAGAGAAGGACAATTCCGCGATAGACCTGATCGAATGTAACAAACGTAAGTTCGCGACACCCAACATAGTGACCATATCCGGTATGGCCCCGGACGCATTCTCGGGACTCCCCGTACCTACCCATGCATTCATCGGAGGTTCATCCGGGAACATGGATTCGATAGTGGGTTCGTTGTTGGAGTTGAATCCGAATGTTAGGATCGTGATCAATGCTGTGACGTTGGAGACCATCGGGGAGATAACCGAGATCATACGCAAGTACGGGTTCTCCTATTCCGAGATCGTCCATCTGTCAATATCCAAGGCAAGGGAATTGGGCAAGTACCATCTGATGACCGCTCAGAACCCGATCTACATCGTGACGGTGCAGAGATGAACGTACCGAGGCTGTTGATATCCGCCGCATCCAGTGGAAGCGGAAAGACTCTGATGACCTGCGGAATACTCCAAGCTCTCATGAATCGCGGAATGAGGGTATCATCGTTCAAATGCGGTCCCGATTACATCGATCCGATGTTCCATAGCAGGGTCATCGGTACGGTATCGAGGAACGTGGATGCGTTCTTCTCCGATGATGATACCCTGAGGGCACTGTTCTGCGATGTCGCCAAGGATACCGATATCTCCGTCATCGAAGGGGTGATGGGATTCTATGACGGTTCCACCGTAGAGGACAGCAGTGCCAGTTCCTGCGATGTGTCTTTGAAGTTGGGTGCACCGGCCATATTGTTGATAGATTCCAGAGGAGCAGCGAGGTCCGTATTGGCGACGTTGAAGGGATTCCTGGAGTTCGAGGAGAATCTTGTGAAGGGCGTGATCTTCAACAGGATGTCCGAAAGGACG
>JAFVZR010000090.1 GCA_017508065.1 Candidatus Methanomethylophilaceae archaeon | reverse complement strand
TCTATGGTGCTATGGAATATTGCAGTAACAAAATCAAGGGTGTGCCGGAAACAACGGGGTACGCACCATATCTGAGATTGCCCTCCAATAAGCGTAAGGAATCCTTCGATGAGGAGTGGGATGTATTCTGTTTCATATTCGATCGTGATAGAAGGTCTGGAGATCGTGTGAATCCCAAGAGATATATTCGTTTCCTTGACAATTGCAGAGATGCCAGTATAGAACCATATGTTTCCAATCCTTGTTTTGAGTTCTGGATCCTGATGCACTTCATCGAATCGATACCTTCGTTCGATGAGAACAAGGTGTTGGAGAATAAGAAAGTGGATTGTGATGGTATTGAGAGGTCTTATGTGGAATGCATTCTTCATAGGTGTCTCGAGTATGGATATAGAAAGGATTTTTCCACCGTGGAGCCACTTTTGGCAAATGATTGTAAGTTGATCGATACTGCCATGGTGGTTTCAAAATCATATGCTTCGGACCTGACAGAATTGGAATCCAGAATAGGTACCAATGTAGGTAATTTGATCCAAAGGATGAGGGACAACAAATGATTTGAGGTCTTCTCCAAACGGTAATGGTATGGACTTTCCATATATGCGTGCGGATCCCTTCTCCTTATCCAATCAGAACTCTATGTAGAAATTAAAGGGATTATAATGTTAGATGAGTTTCTGAACCAACGATGTCTCATTATTGTTATGATGGGGGATCATAGCCCACACATGTATGCGGGTCCTCGATGTCATATCTTGCCATATGGATCACTGCTACAGATAGTTTCTTAAATTCCTACTCTGGTACTTTCATTATGGGAATGAGTATGTCAAAATCACGTATTATTGCAACATTTGTTGTCGTAATGATGTTGTCTTTCTCATTTGCTGGATTTGCAATCCAATCCGATGATGCAGATGCAGCGGAACCATCATACAAGGTCTTCTATGATTCCCTGAATGCGGACGAGAAGATGGTCTATGATGCGTTCGTCGACTATGCAGACAATGAGAAATTGGGCGATATAGAGATCGACATCAATCATATGGTCGATAGTGATAGCATGAGCAAAGCGCTCTATGCATTCAAATGGGAACATCCCGAGTACTTCTGGATCGAAGGTATCGATACCTACACATTCGATGGAAGTTCCAAACTCACCATTCCCGTTGAATTCATCGAACCGGTCGCTGAAGCTACCGATAAGGCCGATAAGATCGATCTTCTACAATCGGCCGTGGATGCAGAGGTGGACAGGTACATCACCGAAGGGAAGCTCAGGTACGATCTGATCAAAGGGTTCCACGACAGGATCATCGACAACTGCAGATACGATAAGCCTGCGACCCTGTTGCCTCAGGGCACATATGACAATGCATACAACATCCTTGGAGTATTCTGCGATGAGGAGGCCGTATGTCAGGGATATGCGATGGCCATGAAGTACCTCTGTGACATCGCAGATATCCCATGTATCAACATCTCCGGTGATGCATACACGGAACCCGGTTCCGCTCCCGAAGGTCATATGTGGAACTACATCCAGATGGATGACGGTAAGTGGTACTGTCTCGATGTCACTTGGGACGACCCCACCACGTCCGATGGAAGGGACATCCTACGCTTCGACTATTTCCTCGTCGGTTCCAACACCGTCATCGATGGTATGAAGTTCATCGAGTCCCACGTTCCTGACTATGATGGAGGTCTTTCCGATTTCGGATCCGTGATCCCTTCAGTGACTTCCGTAGCACCGATGACACTTTCCACCACCGATTATCCGATCCGCCCGGGATCCGAATCCGATATGAACTATCTGATCGGAGACGGTGAGGATGACATATTCGTTCTCAAGAAGGAACTGATCGATCCGAATGACGATAAGAACATCCTGGACAAGGTCGGTTCCAAGGGTAAGGCCACGATCATCGCGAACGGTGTCAAGTTCACCATGTCCTATGATGCATTGAAGCAGATCCTTGCCGAGATGGAGTCGGAGGGTTCCGACAGGTTCGTCTTCGGTTGTGAGGTGAGGGAGGTCACATTGAAGGACATCTTCTCCAATGATTACACTCGCAACGCCCATGTACCGTACATCATTAACGGTACCGTTCCCGTATTCGATCTTGAGGATGTCGGAACAGGCATTTCCGTCACCATAAGCATCCCCTACGAGAAGACCGATGATGACTTCGACTTCCTATTGAAGACCTGGTCCGTCGATTCCGATGGTGAATTGGACGATGTGGACTCCACATATGAGGATGGATACATGACGTTCACCACCGATGAGATGGATGAGGTGTACGTCATAACCAGCAACCCCTTGGGAGATTTCCCGATTCTGTATGCAGGTTTAGCGGGAGTAGGTGTGGCACTCCTGGCCATTATCCTGTTCATTCTGATCATAAGATTCTTCGCAAGGCGCTGAAACCGTTTCAACACGCCCCCGAGTCATCGGGGGTTAGCACCCTTTATTAGATAGTGTATCTTTTGACAGGGTATGTTGATAGATGCCCACGTCCACATGTGGAACAGGAAGACCCTTCCGGATCAGGCCATATTGTCATATCTTGCACCGATATTGGATTTCCAGGACAAGTTCGGTCATCTTTTCGACCTTGGTATGGAAGGCGACATGCCCTTCCCCGATTACGAGGTCCCCGTCGATACCATCATCGAGATCATGGACCTCAACAGGATGGACGGTATGGTCGTCCTTGCCACCGATTTCGAATTGGTAGGTGGACACAGGATGGGTTTGGAGGAACACATGGAATGGCTTTTCCAGAGGTGTTCCGTTGACGACAGGTTCCATCCGTTCATAGGTGTCGATCCGAACCGTCCCAATGCGCCCGAACTCGTCGAACAACTGGTGAAGAAGTACTCTCCGATCGGTATCAAGATGTATCCAGCAGTCGGATTCTATCCCGATGAGGAGAGGATGGATGCATACTGGAAGATGGTCGACGATCTAGGTCTTCTCGTGGTCACCCATACAGGGATGGCATTGGAGCCTTTGGATGAGAAGTACTGTCACCCCAATATGATGCGCAAGGTGGCAGATAGATATCCCGATACCAATTTCATCATAGCACACCTGGGTGGAAAGTTCCATGACGAACTGTTCCCGTTGATGGAGGCGTGTGACAATGTGTACGCAGATTGTTCCGCGTTGCAGGGATGGGTCCCGGAGGACATCGGGATGCTGCACAAACGTATCGATGATGCGATGTCCCTATTCCCGGACAGGATCGTGTTCGGTTCGGATTTCCCGTTGTATGACGAGATGTTCTCCATGAGGAGGTTCATAGAGGAGATCGATAAGAGGGAATGGGGATCCGAGAAGATTAGGAACGATTTCTTCGGGGACACGATGGCCCGTTTGATGGATCTCAAGTGGAAAGTGTAATCGGAAAATCATGTACTTGTACACGATTTTC
>JAFVZR010000089.1 GCA_017508065.1 Candidatus Methanomethylophilaceae archaeon | reverse complement strand
ATCTTCCTGTTGTGACATTCCTTGAGGAAATCTGAAAGGTATGGGTACACGATGGGCTCTCCTGCGAGGGAGATGGCCACCTGATTGGGGTGTCTCGCCTCCTCGTACTTGTCCTTGGGGACGCGGTCGTCACCGTTGAATCCCGTGACGAGCTTGCGCTGCATCTCGATCAGGTTGTCCAACATGTCCTTGGGCTCCGCCCAGTCGTTGACCTCGAAATCGCGACCCATGACCCTCCAACAGAACTGACACATGTGCGAACATTCGTTGATCGCCGGGGTCATCTGCAGACACCTGTGCGACGAGATACCATAGAAGTCCTGTTTGTAACAGGTACGTCCACGGACGAGGGACTCCTTCATCCAGTGACAGAGCTTTACGGCCGCGTGGTCCTTGTATATCCTGTACTGCTGCTTGATCAACAACTGGTGGTAATCCTCATCCATCATAACAATCACTCAAAAATCGAATAGGCTCTTCTGTCCTGATCTGGGGGCGGTCGGTTTGGGCTTCTCTGTAGGTTTCGGGATCTCTGCCGCAACGGGTGCGGGAGGATCGATCTTGGGTACGGTCCTCTTGACGGGTTCCTTCCTCTCGGGCTTGGGCTCCTGGACCTCCGCTTCGGAAGCTGCCTTGAAGGCATCCTTGATGACCTTCGAATCGGATTTGACACCCATCACATACGCGAGCTCGTCCTCCTCAAGTTCCGCCTTCCTGATGAGCATGACGCGCATCTCCGGATCGTTCTGGAGGATCTGCCTCAATGCAGGGACAACATCCATGGAAACACGTTTAGTGGAGTTGTGTGTGAATTCCGCGAGTTTCAGGCAGGCCTCCTTCTTGGTGGACCTCATTCCCTTGGAACGGGACATCTTGGTCAGGTACGATGGGGTCCTGAAACGCTCACGGTTGACGAAGCTGCTCTTCTTCGCCGACGCGACACCCATGGACATCATATCGCTGGCGTATCTGAGGAAACCGTAGTACTGTCTCCTCCTGATGCGCCCCATGAATATGTCCGCGCGGGACAACCTCTCATATCCCCTGACCAGGTCTCCTCTGTCCTTGTACTCGTAGGGCATGTTCTCGTCGACCCAGAGCATCACCATATCGGTGTCCTCGTCGACGTCCATCATCATCTTCCTCGCTGCTGACGGGGCGTTCTTCCTGAACACGTTGTACATCAGGTCATAGATGGACTTCTGAACGATACGGTTCGAAAGATGTTCCGTATCGGCCTCGGTGATGACCGTCCTTCCCATGGCGATGGATTCCAGATCGCGAACGGCAGCACGCATGTCCCCGTTGGAGTTGGCAGCGATGGCGGCCAATGCCTCGGTATCGGCCTCGATACCTTCAGCGGCGACGATCTTCTTCAACGCCTTCACAATGGATGCGGGGATCGGTCTCTTGAATGTGATCTGTAAGGTCTCGGATTTGATCGCGGAGGACTTCCTGCTCAATGCGTAGAAATCGTTGACTATCAGGATAACAGGCTGTCTGGTCTCGCGTATCAGTTCGACGATAGCAGGTACCGCTCCTCTGTCGACGTTACCGAAGAGACTGTCCGCCTCATCGAGTACGATGAGCTTCTTACCGCCGTCGGCGGATGAGAGGAACTCACCCGCATCGTTGAATGTATCGGAATACGCTCCCCTGAGCGCTATGGTACGTATGGCCTCCGCGGTACGTTGGTCGGAGGCGTTCATCTCGACGATTCCCCAACCCATGTCCCTCGCCAATGCCTCGGCGGAAGTGGTCTTGCCTATTCCCGGCGGACCCATGAGGACCACAGCCTTGTTCTTGGGAACACCACGGTTCCACTGGGCTGCCCAGTTCCTCAGGTCGTTGACCGCCTGAGGATTGCCCACGACACCGTCGAGGGTCTGCGGTCTGTACTTCTCTGTCCAATCGGGAGACACGATACCTGTAACGCGCGACTAAGAAATAAAGGTGCGCGACAGGTCGCGCGTTCAAAGTACGGAATCGTTCAGCATCTTCTTGAAACCGTTGTACAGGTCCACCATCTGAACGACGAAGATCGCGAGGGAGATGATGAAGAGATAAGGTGCCAACATGTCCCATCCGGACATGTACCTGAGATAGTAGTATCCTCCGGACAGTGCGAGGAACCCTGCGCCTTTGACCCACCTTCCGATCACGAAGTGACCGAGACCGAATATATCGAACAGTCCGGGGATGAACGCCAGGAGAAGTGCGATCGGGATCCTGCGGAGTTTCGATCTATCGGCGTACACGACACCTCCGGTCTTGATGGGTACAGCCTCATACCCTTCGGGCATCATAGTGGGCGTGGCGGTCGTACCCTTGTCCGACCCACAGAAGTGACAGAACTCGGCACCGTCGTCCTCGGTCACCCTTCCGCATTCGTTACAGATGAACATCAGCTACCACCGACCATATGCATATGGTACCCATGGTCATCGACTGAGACACATATATCTGCATCGAACAGTTCCGAAAGGTTGTCGGATGTCAGGGTACCGGATTTCGAACCGTCGTGTATCTTCTCACCGTCCTTGATCATGATCACACGGTCTATGCATGATGGTATGTCCTCCAACTCGTGGGTGATCATGACTATACAGACCCCCGTGGACGTCAGAAGGTCGAACATCCTCCTGAAGGCGTCCTTCATCACGATGTCCAATCCGGTCATCGGCTCGTCCAGGATCAGCATCTCGGGTTCGGAGACCAATGCCCTTGCGATCAGTGTGCGCCTCATCTCCCCCAGGGACAGGTTGTCAATCCTCCTGTCCAGAAGATCGTCTATGCCCATCCTCACGGCGGCGTTGTAGACCGCCTTGACCATTTCGGGTGTGACCTCATGGTTCCTGAAGACGTCCATGCTTCCAAAGTATCCGGACGTGATGACCTCGGTCACTGTGGTATCGCTGTTGAACCTGCTCTGAAGGTCCATGGACACTACACCGATCCTGTCCCTGAGTTCGAAGATGTTCCATGACGTCTCTCCGAAGAGGGAGATGGAAGCGGAACCGTCCTCCTCGTAGTACGGACGATAATCTCCGGTGAGGAGCTTCACCAATGTAGTCTTCCCGGATCCGTTCGCTCCGAGGATCACGGCGTTCTCGCCGTATCCGAGTTCGAGATCCACATGTTTCAGGATGTGCTTACCGTCCCTGACGACGGAGACGTTCCTCAGTTCAATCGCATTCGGGGTCATCATGCACCTAACCACACCTACTTCTCGGCAATATATAACATCAAGTTATACATCATAGTACAATAATATACATCAATGTATACATATTTTAAATAGTAGATTGATTT
>JAFVZR010000088.1 GCA_017508065.1 Candidatus Methanomethylophilaceae archaeon | reverse complement strand
GAACTGGAGAGGACGACCCTGAGCGTCATGTCCGGAGACGATATCCAGCTAGGATTCGCTGTCACGCCTTTCGACTCATCCGATGATGTCGTATGGACCAGCAGCGATGAGAGTGTCGTATCCATCACCAACGACGGAATCGTTGCGGTCAAGAGTGGTGTCGCCACCCTTACCGTCACTGCAGGAAACCAGAGCGCTAGCTGTGAGATCGTCGTTTCTGCACCCGCCGTCGGAGACGAACAGGATAATGACAACTCCGTGTCCATCACCATCGGTGCATGTGTTGGAGCACTTGTCTTGATTGGAATTGCCAGCGTACTGATCTACCGCAGGTTCTGAATCTGAAACAAAGCCGGGGTGGAAACACCTCGGCACCCTTTCTCTTTTTTCGATGAACGTCAATATTACCTTACTTTCTAAGAATTCCACCAGTTTTATAATAAAAAATTTGGTATTTTTTGATATGGATGTATATGCCAACTCTATCGGACGTCAGAGGGTTCCGGTAATTGCGGCAGTTGTGGTTCTTGTAGTCATCGCTGCGCTCATTCTCTCCATTTCAGATTCGTCTGATGCGGATATCACCACTTCAGGAAAGGCTGGTGATGATGCCGAATGGAATTACAATACATCCACCAAAACGTTGAAGATCAGCGGGACGGGCGATATGTGGGAGTTCTCGTTGGGTTCCACATATGGAGTAGCAGGATGGGCGGACCTGGATATTACGAGGGTCAATATTTCCGAAGGGATAACTTCGATCAGTAAGGGTGCGTTCAGCAATCATAACGTGTCCAGAGTACAGTTGCCGAGTACGTTGAAGGTGATCGGCGAAAGTGCATTCGATAATACGCCTCTTTCAAGTGTGAAACTGCCCTCCAATCTCAAGACGATCGGAAGTTACGCATTCTACAACACTCAGATTTCCGACATAAGTTTGCCGGACAGTCTCGAGTCGATCGGGGAGGCGGCGTTCGCACATACCGAGATAAGCAGCCTGAAGATCCCGTCCACGCTGAAGGGTTTCGGAACAATGTCCTTCATGCAATGCAAAATCACCTCCATCACCATTCCCGGTACGATAACGTCGATCCCGGATGGTGTGTTCAGTGGCAATCCGATAACCTATCTCAAGTTGGAGGAGGGTGTGGAAAAGGTGGGCGCCAACACATTCTCGAAGGCCCTTATCGACAGGTTGTCCTTCCCGGCAAGTCTGAAGGAATTGGCCAGTTACGCATTCTCCGATTGTCCCAATCTCGTCACCGTAACCCTTGGCGAAGGGATGAAGAAATTGAACGGAAGTGTGTTCTACAACTGCAACAACCTAAGCGAGGTCATCCTGGGAAGCAACATCACCACCTTGGATCGCAATCTGTTCAACGGTTGTCCCAGTCTGAAGTACTTCAAGCTCTCGGAAAATATCAGCTATCTCGTCACCGATCGCGAATCGTCCGGTAACGCGTCCACCGGTTCCTCCTTGGAAACGATTGATGTGGATCCGGATAACAGGTATTTCGAGAGCTATGACGGCGTTCTGTTCACGAAATCCCTCGGTTCCTTGGTCGCATATCCGCCCGGAAGGACGGATGCCACCTACACGATTCCCGATGCAGTCTTCTCTGTCGAGGACTATGCGTTCTGGGGTACGAAGGTCAGGGACATCACGATCCCGAACACCGTCGTTTCCTTGGGCAGGATGTCCATAGCGGTGGATACCCTTGTGATCCCGGACAGTGTTGCCAGCATCGCGGAGAAAGGTATCTCCGCCAAACATCTCACCATCGGCGGAGGTATCAAATCCTTCGGTGCATCCTTGCTGTACGGAGGTAGCCTTCAGACCCTCGTCATCGGCGAAAGAGTCGGTACCATAAACGAGGATCTCAAGAACCTCTCGAACCTCGAGTACATAGAGGTCTCGAACAAGAACAACTCCTATGCGTCCATCGGCGGTATCGTCTATGACAAGAACATCCGCAACCTGGTCGTGATTCCGGCCGCCATGACCGGCGACTACATCATGCCAAACACGGTGGAATACATCTCGGCGGAGAGCTTTACCCACACCAAGTTCAAGAACGTCACGTTGAGTGAGAATCTCAAGGCGATCGGCGGTGCGGCATTCCGCAACAATCTGAACATCACTTCGATCAAGATCCCTGCCAGCGTAATCTCCATCGGCGGGGAGGCATTCTCGGGCTGTCTCAATCTGGAGATGGTCTACTTCGAGTGCAGTGTGGTCCCATCCATGGGATATCACACGTTCTACCTGGGTTCGGTCGATAACTGGGGTTCCCTCAGGGTATATTCTACCTTGGCGGACGGGTTCATGGACCGTTATGCAGGAAAGTTCACCAAAATAGAGTACTTCGATTCCGAGGAGGGTGAGAAGAGTCTGATGGAGAAGGCGTTGGCCAATCCCGTCTACATCGTGATCATCGTCGTGGTCGCATCGATCCTGCTGGTCGTCGGAGAACGTTACATTTCCAAGAGGAGACAATCATGAAAGCCATCTTCAAGATTCTGATGGTCGTCATCGCGTTGTCGTTGGTCGTCGGCGTGTCATTGTTCGTCATGAACCAGAACGATGACGACGGTGGCGATGACGGCGGTGATGATGACAACTACATCTCATTCTATCTGTATGACAACTACGAGAACGACAGCACCGCAGGTGTTCTGTCCCAGAATACCCATCTTGCCGAAGGTATTTGGGTGAAAGGGTATGGTGACACCAAATTGGATTGTTTCTTGGATGCATGTGAAAGGGTAGGTATCCCTGTTGAAGCCAGCGGTGGATACATCAGCAGTTGGAACGGAATCTCCGACGGTAACTTCTGTCAGATGGGTTGGATGAGGAACGATTGGACCACGTCCATCCACCTCTCGAGCGAGGAATCCTTCGACGTCAGGTACATGGCCATCGGTCACGGAAGATGGACAAACGGTACTGGAGGAGCCCCTCCAACCCCGCAGCAGACCCCTGACGACATCAAATGGTATTGGGGGGAGAGCATGCCTGTCGGAAGCGGTACTGCAGTGAAGTTCCATTTCTATGACAACTATGTGTACGATCCCGCATCATCCTCCGCCTCTGTCTCACCATCCCTCACCAAGAAGTTCGTTGCAAATGGATACAACGTGACCGGTTACGGCGATACCATGGCCAAGGCGTTCATCGACGCATGTCTGAAGTGCTACGGCGAGGATGTCGTGTTGGCTTACAACCACGATTCGGACATCATCAACAGGATCGGTATGGTCAGCGGTAACTTCCATGTCCTCCTGTGGAATGGTGCCGAGTGGGAGGTCACCGGTCTTGCCGATATCGAGTTCAAGGAGGGGCTGATCGTGGCAATAGGTCATGGTCCTTTGTCCGATACGGATGATGTCCCGAAGCCTGTGAAGAAAGGTTCCGAATTGGGATGGGCTCTCTGAAGGTGATCCTATGGAATTGGCCATCGAAGCAGAGAATCTGACCAAGCGTTACGGCGACTTCGTAGCCGTCAACGATCTCGAACTCAATGTCAAACACGGAGAGTTCATGGGCCTCTTGGGACCGAACGGATCTGGGAAGAGTACTACTCTGAAGATGATCACCGGTCTCATCTGGCCCACGTCCGGTACCGTAAGGATATTCGGTACTGATGTGTCCCAACACCGCGAGGCACTTTCCAGGGTCGGTTGTGTCATAGAGACTCCCGAGTTCTACATGTCCTTCACACCATCCGAAGCGCTCCAATACGTCGGAAGGCTCTACGGCCTCAGCGAGAGGGAGATCGCCATAAGGTCAAGGGACGTGTTGGAGGACGTCAAGATGTGGGAGTGGAGGGACAAACCCATCCAGAAGTTCTCCAAGGGTATGCGTCAGAGGACCGTTCTGGCACAGGCCATGCTCCCCAACCCGGACCTTCTGATCCTCGACGAACCCACGTCCGGACTGGACCCAAGGGGTATGATCGAGATGCGTTCGGTCCTTTCCGAGCTGAAGAAGCGCGACATGTCGATGCTGATCAGTACGCATATGCTGAAGGAGGTATCGGAGATGTGCGATTCCGTCACCATGATCAGGAACGGTAACCTGATCGCATCCGGTGACGTCAACGAGCTCATAATGAGGTATGCGGAACAGAGCAAGAAGAGGATCGAGATAAGCATCCGTACGATGAATCCCATCGCCGATTCCGTTCTGAAGGACATCTCCTCGTGTCAAGGGGTCTATGACATACAGCCCATGGGTGATTACGAGGTCAGGATACAGTTCTCCGGTTCTCTCGAGGACCAGTCCGTCATCGTGGATCTCATACAGGCGGCAGGACTGAAGATGGTGGCCATGAACGAGAAGGGAATGGACATCGAAAGGCTCTATATGGAGCTCACCAAAGGCGGGGAGGCGAATATCAGATGAAGTTCACCGATTTTCTAAACGGATCGGAACGTCCGTCGGAGGCCGATCTCCAGGCAGAGGGCAACCACAGGGATGTCAAGTATCCTCTGCCATCCAGGGCACGTCAGTTGAGGACGGTGTATCTGGCACAGATGAAACTGTTCATGAAGGGATATGTGCCGCTGACATTGTTGGCGATGATCGCCGTCATCCCTGTGATCATATACAGCGGGGCATTGGACAATCTCGTCATCGATTCCACCAGGGAGGTCATCGGTGATACGGGCGAGACCTATGTGGCCATCTGCCTCGGTGCGATGTCCGCGATGATGGCACTTATAGCATCCATGGTCTGCGGTTCCATGTTGCCTGCGGAGTTCAAGCACAGGACCGCATACATCAACTTCCCCATACCACAGTCCAGAGGCGTGTTCTACATCGGAAAGTTCCTTGCAGGATTCACTCTGATCATCACCGCGATACTCCTTGCGTTCGGGGAATCGATATTGATGGCATCGTTCGCGGGATATCCGTCCATCAGTACCGTCGCGGTCGCACAGGCGTTGTTGGTCAGTATCACGGGAGGGTTCGCGTTCGGGGCCATCGCCTACGGACTCAGCGCGTTTATGAACTCCGGTTCCACCATGCTCCCGTTCTCGATACTGTTCATCATCGTCCCCACGTTGTGCATAGTGGTGTTCAACGCGATCGGGTACATGGGCCTCATAGGCTATGTCCCGGTGTTCTCCGGGGACCTCGCGTTGGCCGCCCTGGGATCGGATAAGACCCTGTCGATATCCGTGCTGATGTCGACCATCACCATGGACATGTCCGCATCCCCTGTCATCGCGTCACTGATCAACGTGCTCTGCGGAGTACTGTTCCTGTTGCTGGGTCTTTCAAAGACCAGAAGGAGGGAGATATGATGAAGAACATAACGAAAGCGATCGCGTTGATCGCTGTCCTCCTGGTCTCGCTGTCATTCGTCCCGTCCTCGTACGGTGCCATAGACGTGCAGGAGGCCGAGGTCATGAACGTCAAGAACGTGTACTGTGCGGAGTTCACCAGTCTGGGTACGCTGCCGTCATATGAGGAGGATTCGTACTACTTCTTCATCGACGGTTCCGAGAACCACGAGAAGTT
>JAFVZR010000087.1 GCA_017508065.1 Candidatus Methanomethylophilaceae archaeon | reverse complement strand
GCGTAATTAGTTTGATGGAAGGTAATCAATCCTTACGGCAACAACCACAGTCGCATTCCTCTTCGTCATCCACCTTCTTCATAGAACATGCGCCGCATCCGTTGCAACCGCAGCTAGGCTTTCCGAGCCTCTTGTTGCGGATGACAACGTACAATGCGACGGCGATTACGATGACGATGATTCCTCCGACTATCAGATTTCCATTCATTGGGAATCACCTATTGCCTTACCACCGTTCTGATGGAACGGATCCTTCATGAGCATGAAATATGCCAGTATCACGAGTGCGACCACAGCCGCGATGAGACTTCCAGTACCGACCTCGGTTTCGAGGATGATGCTGCCGAAAGCGTAGATCATCAGTGCGACACCGTATGCCAGCAGACACTGGTACAGTACAGCAAAGGCAGTGGACTTCCAGTTTCCAAGTTCCCTGCGCATAGCACCTATGGCAGCGAAACAGGGTGCACATATGAGGTTGAATGCGAGGAAACCAAGTCCTGCAGCGGGTGTGAGTGCGGCTGCGAGGACGCTTTCGAGACCCTCTCCACTCTCGCCTGCCTCGATTCCGTAGAGGACACCGAATGTTCCGACGATGTTCTCCTTGGCGATGAGACCGGTGATCGTTCCGACGGTGAGCTCCCACTCATTACCCCATCCGAGAGGTACGAATACCACGCAGATGGCCTCTCCGATGATCTGGAGGATCGAGTCGGATGTGGCATTGGCACCGATGTAGTTGAAGGAAGTATCGAAACTCATGAGGAACCACAGGACGACACAGGACAGCAGGATGATGGTTCCTGCATTCTTGACGAATGCCCATCCCCTGTCGATGACAGCCTTCAGGACATTGACAACGGAAGGTACGTGGTACGGAGGAAGCTCCATGATGAAGGGAGTGGGTGTTCCGGACAGGGACTTCCACTTCTTCAGGATGATACCGGACACGAGAACACACACGACACCGAGGACGTAAGAGAAGATTGCAACGAGTCCGTTTCCACCGAACAATGCTCCAGCGATCATAGCGATAACGGGGAGCTTCGCTCCACAGGGTATGAATGTGACGGTCATGGCGGTGATACGCCTGTCCCTCTCGCTCTCGATGGTCCTGGATGCCATGATTCCGGGGACACCGCAACCAGTACCGACGAGGACGGGGATGAAGGATTTACCGGAAAGACCAAAGTACCTGAAGACGCGATCCATGATGAAGGCGACCCTCGCCATGTAACCAACATCCTCTAGGATGCACATTCCCAGGAACAGAATCAGCATTTGAGGCAGGAATCCTATGACGGCTCCCACTCCCGATATTATTCCATCGACCAACAATCCCTGAAGAATGGGGTTGACACCGTTCTCATCGCACCATGCGTTGGCGGACTCGATGAGACCTCCGATATACTCGTTCAACCAGTCTGTACAATATGTTCCAATTCCGACGATATCGCCATATCCGATGATACCGAGGAACAGTACACCGAGAACTCCGATAAATATCGGGATTCCAAGGATCCTGTGTGTCACGATCCTGTCGACCTTGTCCGAGAACGAATCCTCGTGGTTCTTCTTGGATTTCTTGACATTACCGTCAATAATACCGGAAATCGCATTGTACCTTGCATCGGCAATTATGGAATCTGCATCGTCATCAAGGTCGTTCTCAAGTGCAGATACCTCATCAGCGATACCTGACACCACATCCGGATACTCCTCCGACAGGGTTACATCACCCTCG
>JAFVZR010000086.1 GCA_017508065.1 Candidatus Methanomethylophilaceae archaeon | reverse complement strand
TGAATGCATTAGTACCTATGCTGGTGATTGAGGGTGCAATGATATTGTCATCCAACATCTCATTATCACGGAACATGTTTGCACCAATACTGGTGATAGTGTCGGCGAAACTGACTGTGAATGCGGACGTTGCATTATACCATGGAGTGCTCAGGTAGCAAGTTGATGATGCTTTCTCTGAATACACCATACCTGCACCGGAACCAATGAACCTCAGAGAGGTGAGTCCTGTGCATCCTCCGAATATGGGTGCGTTCTCATAACCTACTGCGTTCATCGTTATCGGAATAGTGAGGGAATGAATGGATGCACATCCCTGGAAAGCTCCCTCCCCGATACTGATCGATGAACTGTTGATCTCGAGGGTGTTGACCTTTGAGATTCCTGCGAATGCATAGTTTCCTACGGACGCAAGTGGTGCACTGAGGATCAACGAACCGCTGGTACCATAGATACCGGTACAGTCACGGAACATATTTGCACCGATACCCGTCACACCGGATCCTATCGAGAGCGAGATGGTATTGTTCCTACTGAAGTACCATGGAGTCTTCAGATAGTAGTTGTTGTTGCCAGATGTGGCGGAGTAATCGCCAGAATTACCGTTTCCTGTCAACGATATGGAGGTCAGACCGGTACATCCATCAAAAATTGGATTGGAATCCGATCCGACAACATTGATCACGACAGGGATCGTAAGACTCGTCATGGAAGTACAACCCTGGAACGCACCTGCACCAAGCTTCACATTTGCATGCTGGATATCGACAGCCGATATTCCTTTACAGTTTGCGAATGCGTACAGACCAACGTTGGTGATGCTTGATGGGATCTCGAGAGTTCCGGAGAATCCGGTACAGTCCTTGAACATGTAGTTACCGATGCTCTCCATCGTTCCTGCAAAGGTGATGTTGAGCACATTTCCCCTACTGAAGTACCATGGAGTACAGCTGTAGAATGAATCGGAAGATGTTCCAGTGTAGTTGTGACCGGTGACTCCGGTGAAGTTGATCCTGGTTATTCCGGTACAGTCCTTGAAGATAGGGTTGCTTGCAGAACCGACAGTGTTGGCATGCGCAGGGATGGTGAGGGTCTGAATTCAGACACAACCGCTGAATGCTCCTGCACCGATGGATGTGATCCTGTCTTCGATTGTTACTGATGTGATCTTGGTACAACCCTTGAACGCCTCAGCCCCAATTGTGGTGAGACCTGTTCCGAACGTGAAACTGGTGACATTATAACATCCATCAAATGCGTTGTTTCCAATGGATGTGACAGAATCAAGGAATGTGATAGTACCGGTTATTCCACGATATCCTCCTGCACCGTATTGGACACATCCCTGGAACATATAGTTACCAATGGATTTCACACCAGGTTCAAAGGAGACGGTGAAATCATACATTCCACAGATTCCAAACCATGGCGTCTTCTGCGCAGTTGCACTGGTGTAGTTGTGACCGATTCCGTCGGTACCCGCTTTGAAGATGAATGTGGATAATGATCTGCATCCGTCGAACATATTACTACTATAATCAACGGTGATGGGCAGATTCACAGTCCTGAGGTTAGTACAATCCTTGAAAGGAGTAGTGCCTATGGTGACCAATGTGTTGGGCAGAGTGAGACTCTGAAGACCAGTACATTTCTCAAATGCATTGTCACCAATCTTGGTCAATCCGTCGACAATAGTAAGCGATGTCATGGTGGACATGTAGAATGCCATCTTTCCAACAGAGGTCACACTGCTTGGTATAGATACAGATCCTGAGGCAGATAGCTGCATGTAATCTCCGATGGATGAGATTCCATCCTCGAAGGACACAACATAGTTGCTACTGCCGTACCAGATCTGATTCTTGTATGTGCTGGATGTGTAATTTGCACTAGCCTTACCCCCATTTATGAAATTCAGCGTCTTTATGGTGTTTATCTGGACACCGAACGTGGTAGCATCCGCATGTATGGGCAAAGTGAGGGTTTGAATGGACGTACAACCTGTCAGACACTTGTTCAGTGTAGTAACATTCTTGGAGAATGCAATCTCCTTTATCTTTGAACAGTTCATGAATGCTTCTGAACCGATGGTTGTTACGGTATCAGGCATAGTGATTGAAAGAATCCTAGAGTTGCCTGCAGTAGCCTTGAACATATATGCATCGATATCGGTAACACCGTCAGCAAAAGAGACGCTGATGTTGGCAGTACCCGGAGTCGTATAGTACCAAGGCATCTTTGAAGCATATGTGCTGTAGTAGTTGGCTACAAGATCCGATTTTCCAAATCCAAAGAAATTGTACTTAGTAATATTGGATTCAGCATCGAATACGGGATCCTTTCCATCTGTAACCATCTGCACCTTGATAGGAATAGTTAAGATTTCTAAGGAGGAGCATCCTTTGAAAGCATATGCACCAAGCACATCCGCATTGATGGTCTCGATTGCCAATTCGGTGAGAGCAGTACAATCTGCGAATGCGTATGCTCCAATCGATGATACGTACTCAGTGATGGTCAACTTACCAGAGATTCCAGAAGCATAGAATGCATACTCACCGATGGAGAGGGAGCTTGTAGGGAATACCACAGACTTCAGGTTGGTGGCACCCTGGAATGCATAGGGCTTAATCAGTAAGACACTGTCAGGAATGGTGATAGAGGTTGCAGCATTATTGACGGGAGAATACAACAGGGTGCGTTTTGCATAGTCATAGAGTACACCGTCCATAACGATGAAGGACTCATTGTCTCCATCCACTGAGATTGAAGTTAAATTACTGTTGTGCAACGCACGGTCTCCGATCGCAATGACTTCAGGTCCAAGAACAAAACTGGTTATCGGACAGTTATAGAATGCAGCAGTACCAATCGATTCGACGAGAGGCAATTCCATATTTCCGTCATCAACATCCAGCGAAGTACACTCATTGAATGCATAATCGCCAATGGTAATCAATTTTTCATAGGACTGGATTCCTGTGAAGAGCATGCAGCCGTTGAATGCCTTATTACCAATCGTTTTTGCAGAAGTCGCTGTAACAGTAGTTAATGCCGTACAACCTTCGAATGCGCTTACACCGATATTTGTTGCATTGGTGACGTCTGCAGTTACGAGATTTATGCACCCATAGAATGCGTTATCACCAATCGATGTAGCAGATTTTACATTGATAGATGTCAGAGTGGTGAAATTCTTGAACATGTTTGCATCGATGGTGGCTATTCCACCAAAATCGACGACAGACAATACAGTACATTCATCATATGCTGCCTTTGGAACAGTAGTTGCGGATGCGAGACCGAGTGTGAGGAGTCCTTTGCATCCATCCAATACATTATTTCCAAGGGTCTTCGCATTGTTCATTACGAAATAAGTCAATGCAGTACATCCCTTGAAAGCATCCGCATAAATCGTAAGATTATGATCCACAACAGATAAACATTCTACAGATGCAAGACTGACAGAAGCCTCGAATGCTCTCGAACCGAGAGTCTCCAAATTGGACTCTCCAACGAATTTGATTCCCGCAAGTTTGTTACATGAATAGAATGCTAAGGTATCGATTGTCAGCAAAGATGCAGGCATCATCAATGGACCGATTCCCTCAGGAGTCCTGGTTCCCAGGAGCCTATCACAATCACGGAATGCCTGATAACCGATGTATTTCAACCCAGTACCGAACTCTATAGATTCGAAATTGTTCAAACGGAATGTACCCGCTTCGTCAGTAGATCCCACAGTACCAATCGTCACCAACGAATTAGGGAGAACGAGATCCCCTGTCATCTGACAGTTGTAGAATGTTCTGTGTCCAATCGTCTCCAATTTTGAATTTGTTTTGTTGAACCAAATGCCAGTCAAATTCGTACAACTTTCGAATGCACGATAATCGATAATTTCGAGATTGTCAGGGAACTTGATGGTACCAGTCAATGCACCACATGAAAAGAATACCATAGTTCCGATCGAAGTCAACTGAGATTCAGATAACTGATTGTCCGTTGGTGCGAACTCGATTCCAGTCAAGGAATTACAATCGTAGAATGCGTCCTGTTCTAGAACTTTCAACGAAAGTGGGAAAGAGATACTGTCTGTAAGTGATGGGCATGATTCAAATGCAGAATCCCTGATGTATTGAAGATTGTTTCCAGCAAATTCCAGACCCGTCAATCCACTCTGATAGAATGCGAGCGTATCGATGGAAACGATCGATGCGGGGATCGTCACAGTACCAGTAAGCGACGTGGTAGCTCTAAAGCACGATGCGGGAATCACAGTAATTTGTATATTTTCTGCAAAAGATATGCCCTCGAGACTGGTACAATTGTGGAATGCACTAGTTCCAAGTACTCCTTTTTCGCCAGCCTCCCCCAATAGACCAAGCTCTCCTCCAAGAGTTGAAGGCAATCTAACAGTTCCATCCATCGATGTACAATTGAGGAATGCGGAATTACCAAGTGTGGTCAACTTGGAGTTTACAGAGAATGTGATTCCTCCCAACATACTACATCCTTCGAATGCACTATATTCAATCTCCTTCAGGAAATCAGGGAAAATGATGTCATTAGAAATCTGAGCACATCCGTGGAAGGACTGGTATTCAATAGACTCCAAAGATGAGACCGATGGCTGATCAAAACTGACACCATCTAATTCCACACAGTTGTAGAATGAACGATAGCTCAATAAGGTCAGTGATTTGGGGAATGTGATGGAACCATCCAATGCTCTACACTCAAAGAAACAATTGTTACCAATCGATTCCAACTTTGAATTTGCCGATGTATCAAAAGATACACCTGAAAGCCTGTTACAGTTGTAGAATGCGCTAGCTTCCAAAATCTGCAGGGATGCAGGGAAGTTGATCTTAGATGTCAATGCCGTACAACCAGAGAATGCAGAGCTCCTGACATACTTGAGTGCGGAATACTGATCAAGACTCACAATGCGCAAAGAGGTACAACCATTGAACGCAGACGATGCAATCTCTGTGACATCCTTTGGAATATTGATTGAAGTCAAAGATTTGCATCCATAGAAAACACTTGTAGTGAATGTAGTTATGTCTGCACCTTCTTCGAAAGATACACTGGTAATAGCGGACGCTTGGAACGCATTTGCCCCGATGGCAGCCAAAGATGCAGGGAACTTTAGATCACAGGAGGCATTGTTGGTATTGTAGAATGCATGGGTCTCGATCGTTACAATACTGCTACCTTTGAAACTATCTGTGTTGAAATAAATATTCTTCAACTGGTTACAATCATAGAATGAACGATCGCCTATGGAGACTATACGGTTTCCAAAACTAACAGACGTTAGCTGATCACAGTTGTAGAATGCATATCCCAAAATAGAGGCGTTCTTCACTGCCTGTTCTGAAAATACCAATGTTTCGATACCAGTCTGCCTCATACTGTATGTACCAATGGTGGTGAGGTTAATCGCTGCACTAAAATCGACAGTTCCAGCAATAGGTACGCCGTCGAACGCCTGAGAACCTATGGATACCAAACCTGCACCAATAGTAAGGGATTTGAGGAAACTACATCCAACGAATGCACTGCCACCTATGGTCTGAACCATATTGGTATCAAATTCAGTAAGACCCGAGGTGCTAAATGCAGTACTACCGATGGATGTCAACGAATCGGGCAACGTGATTTCCTGAAGTGCAGTACAACCGTAGAATGCGTTGGTCCCTATTCCCTGAGTTCCAGTCAACGTAACAGATGCCAATGCAGTACAACCGTAGAATGTATTGGTCGGAATGTTATTGAGAGTACCTATGGAGACCGATTTTAGAGTACTACAACCATAGAATAGATGACTACCCATCTCCTGAACCAAAGGCATCTTGACATTCACGATTCCTGAACCACCGAATGGCGTTGAGTCGGAAGAATTGCTTTCAATCTTTTGAAGTGAACTGAAATTGAGGATATTGTTCTCGCCTTTAAGAGCAACACATCCCCTGAATGCATAGTAGTTGATGTAAGTGATGGCTTCAGCATCAATCACTTCCAAACTCTCACATAATTGGAACGCATTAGCCCCAATAGTAGTGGACGAACCAAAATTGATGCTGTTCAGAGAAGTACAATTGTAGAATGCAGAACCGCCTACGGTAACAAGAGCAGGAGTATTCACGGTTGTCAACATCTTACACTCATAGAACGCAGATCCATTGACTGTAACGAGATTCTTACAATCTATATTTTTGAGTGATGAACAAGTCTTAAAAGCCTCTACACCAACGGTTGTAAGGTTATCGAATTTGAGGGATGCTATCGAACCACAGTTATAGAACGCATAATTTCCAATTGTGACGATTTCTGTAAGAGTAAGATTCCTGAGAAGCGTACATCCATAGAAGGAGGATGAACCAATAGTCGTAACCTTTCCCAATTCGATAGTAGTCAACTTGAGAAACTCTTTGAATGCATTATCTCCGACAGTGGTAGCTGCAGGAGCTTTGAGCTCCTCCAAGGTCAACTTTACGGCCGAGGCGGTATTGCTGTTGACGGATGCCACCACTTTATGTTCAAGCACCTTCAGATTAGAGAGGCCAGCTAGAAGATTTGGCCTAGTAGTATCAGTGTAATGAAGTGTGGTGAATGTTTCTAATTTACTAAAACCATTGAGTACATTATCTCCACCTGTGAGGAATCCCTCAATGGTGGCTGACAGGGCCTGATTTTTGAAATAATATGCATTACAGGGCCCGCCAGTTGCATTCCAATTGGTAGGCAATGCAGTCGATGTACCTGCTTTTATCAAAGAGAGATGTTTGTCATGATAGGTGTATTTCCAATCACCGATATCTGTGGCACCATTCATAATGTCACCCTGATATGACACGCTATCACTGGTAAGAGAGGTATATGAAGTGGAAGGGAAGGATGTAGCAATTGGAGAGGTGGCAGTTCCATCGAGATACAGATCCTGTGTGAATCCCTTAATGATCAATTCGGAAACATCATCCTTAAAATCATCACCAAAACCGATCAATGTCGCACTTGTTATTCCGGACGTAGTAGCCGTAGAAGAGAGGGTCAGCACCTTGGTCTTGTAATCATATTTCCAGGTACCAGTAGCAGAATCGGTAACATTGCCGGTATAAATGATACTTGTTAATGTATATTCAGAAAATGAACCTAAGATGTCTTTGGTGAATCCTTTGATAACCAGATGCGTGACAGCACCTTTCTCTGTGAAATCCACCAATGTCACCTCAGTGACATTGGATATCTTGCTAGCATTAACAGTCAAAGTATATGCATCCAGATTGTAGGTTCCAATCTCATTGCCAAGAGAATCTTCTACAGCCCCCGAAGTAGCTGCATAGCTATCCTCCGATGCAAATGCAGTGAATCCCAATGTGATCACAGCCAAAAGCGCCAACGCGAACATCGCGTAACGCAGACTACCATTCTTACCGCTAGTCATAGTAAAAACCCTCTCTATTTCTCTATTCAAACCAAAACATCGGACAGGTAGCTGCCTGCCATCGACCTCAGTCTGTTCCCGCCTGCATGCGGGATCACCCTGTAACCGGGTGCGCTCATGAACAGGGCCTCCGGATCGAGGACCGTGACATCCTTCTGACGATCGTAGAAGCTCCAATTCAGATCGATCATGATCACGGAGACCCCCTTGGAGTCGCCGTCGTTCCTGATGTCGGCGCCATACCTCACCTGGAACGTTCCATCTGTGCGTTCGACAGTGGACATCTTCGCCACGTACGAACTGTAAAGGTCATGTGTCCTGACGAGCAGGGCGTATGACAGATTGTCCTTGCTGGCGCCGGCCAACCCCATACCCTTCAGGAATATGTTGCACCAGAGCAGAGGGGACTCGTAATCGACCATGTTCCTATCCATGATCACCATACCGAGGTCCTTGTCCACATCCGTTGATGATGGGATCTCCTCCATGCTCATTATCAGGGTCTTCAGACCCTTGATGTTGTGACTATCAGTTGTCTTTCTTGAAAGTGCCTCGAGAGTGGTCTTGATCAACCTGTTCTCGGGCCTATTCTGGGAGTAGAACTCGTACTCGACGAAGATCCTCTCCTTGTGGATGTAATTCTGGCGGATGTGCTCGTTGAACACAATCCTACCCTTGAACGCCTTCTCGTTACCCGATACCAGGTGATACTTGGACCTGAGGCCCTTGTTCACCAGTTTCGAGATGGAATCGATGAAGACACGCACGAAGAACTCGAAGAGGTCATCGGCCATGCTGCCCTTGGTGGTCATACCGAATACCGAGTACAGCATCTCCATCAGCATCTTGGACGAACCGTCGTCACTTCTGACGGAAGGTATCGTCGGAACGATGTTGATCTGCGTACCGTCCCTGAACAAGACCTGTCCTATGCTACCCTCTACCGAGAAGTTCTCCCCTCTGGGGGAGTGGGCCAACGTGAAGGGACTGTCGTCTCCCATGAGCTCCATCATGGATTCCGCTTGGGAGGCACACGCATCGTTGAGTGTGTACGACTGCTGTTCCTTCAGTTGTACCCTGTCGATCATATGTCTGCGCCCTTGTAGATCTGGATGTAGGTCTCCGGGTTCATGAAGACACGATGATCGGTGACGATGTCGTAGACGTCGGGGAGGTTGAACTTCATCTGGAAGCTGTTCCTCTTCCTGGGTGAGATGAAATCGCACTTCCTTGGATCGCTGGCCCTACCGAGGACCCAACAGATCTTCTCGTAATCGTCGAAGAAGTACTCCTGCAACAGCGGGATGACCTTGTTGATGAAACACTGCGCGAGATCCTCCAGCGTATGTACGCTGATGAAGTATGCGTGACCCATCATGTGCTCCCTGTCGTACAGGATCTCGATACGGTTGTTGATGGTGGCCAACAACCTGGTGAGATTGATGTCGGCGACCTTCCTTCCCAACAGGACGTTCGGGTCGGGCATCATCTCGATGAACTCGAACCTTCTCCTCAACGCAGTGTCCAACGCGGTGAGCGACCTGTCGGCTGTGTTCATGGTTCCCAGAACGAACACGTTGTCGGGGACCGAGAACATGACCTTCATCTGTGCGAGGTAGACCTCGAGACACTCGGGGCGACCCATCCTCCTGGAGGATTCCAGAAGCGTGATCAGTTCTCCGAAGATCCTGGAGATGTTACCCCTGTTGATCTCATCGATGATGAACACACAGTTACCCTCATCCTTCGTCTCACCGTTGTTGACGAGGTTGTAGACGAACTTCTTGGTGGGTTCGATGATCCTGTAAGGCATCTCCTTCTCGGGAAGCTTTGAAAGTTTGACGCCTCCCTCGGTCAGATCGACCCATGTGATACCGAGCTCCCCGTTCTCGGGGACATCGGTGACCACTCCCACCTTCTCCGCGACGTCCTTGGACATCATGGAGACGATCACATCACCTACGACGGTACCTTCCGGGACATCGTCGACGGAAACGGAGTCCTTGGACATGACCGCGTATATGCGGTTGTGGTCCGACAGTCCGAGGAGTTCGTCCGGGACGGACCCCTCCAACATGACCGGGTTGTCTGCCTTCCTGCAGAAGTTGTAGAAGACACCGGGGGTGGGGACATAGATCAGCGATCCGTCGTCCGTTACCTCGGGCCTGATACCCTCGATGAAGTCGTCGTAGCTCAACGACTGGTGGAAGGTCATGAACGCGATCCTTCCCATCTTGGTGTACCTGTCGTACTTCTCCAGTGCGAGCGGGTAACCCTCTGCTATGATATCCTCTAACGGGCGGTTCTCCACGATAGAGACTGCGTAGTTCACAGTGTTGTATGTCTTACCCGTACCAGGGGGACCATAGAGCAGCAGGTTGTTGGAGATGTTCATCCTCTCAGACCTCCGAACCGATATCAGTCGTCGTCGGACGGGTTGAAGAGAACGTCGTCGAACTCGGTGCTGTTGAAGGTCTCTGCGAACTCGATCTCCGCCTTCACATCGCCCTCGATGACCTTGATCTCGTTGTTGGCCTCTGTCACCTCGAGGGTGAACTTGGATACGACGGTGATGGTCTTTCCCTCGTATGCGTACACCATCCTCACATCGAAGGATCCTGCCGCAGGCTCGTCCTCCTTGAAGCGGATCTTGTAGATACCGTATCCGGGAACGGACTTGACGTTCTTGACGAGTGCCTTGAAGGGCTTGTATCCATCGAGTTTGACCTCGACCTCAACGGATGCGGGGTTGGCTCCAAAGAGAGAGTTGATGTACAGGTCTCCGGAGATGACGTATCCGTCGGAGGTGAGCCTGGAGAGACCGGTGAGCCTGTCCTTGGAATATGGTCCGCCAACGGTCACAAGTGCCTGGGAGTCGTAGGGCATGTCGACGGTCTGGGAGACGAAGATGGATGCCGCGACACCAGCGAGTGAAAGTATGCATGCGATGATGGCGACGACGAATGTCGCGAGTCCGAAGGAACTGAAGTTCATTGCTACGCAGAAGAACACGATGACGGAGAGTACCGCGGAAGCGATCAGGAGGAGCCTGAGCTTGTCGAGTGCACCCCTGAGGTGGTTCCTCTGAGGGGTGTCGGTCTCACTGGTGATCTGAGCACCCTCTGCCTTGTAGATGCAGACGTTGTTGTCGTTCTGCTTCCTGTAGAACAGGACGCTGTCTCCGGGCTTTGCATTGATGGCTCTAAGGACCGAGTCCTCGAGGACGGTCTTCTTGTAGTCATCGATCTTACTTGATCCGATAATCTTCATTTTCATACCTCTATCGTTTCGAACCTTACGGTAAATGGTTTTAGTACCTCCTGATCTGCAGGATTACGTAGATCAGAGCGATGAGCGCGATCGTCACGGATACCATTCCGATCGCGATGATCGTGCCGATGTCCTCCTTGGGTGGTTCGGGAGTCTCGGCGGAATAGGATGCCGTGACGACCGCACCTTCGAGGTCATCGGTCACTGAGAAACTGCACAGGAACACGTTCCTGGAATCCGAGACGGACTCACCGTTGAGGTACCAACCGGAGAAGTTGAAACCTTCAACGTCGGGAGCCTCGAACGTCTGTGTGGTACCAACGTCGAGGACCATGTCCATAGGACCGTTGAGGATGTCGACATTGGTGGGCAACTCGGTGTTCTGTAAACTGGATGTTGCGATGTAACGTACGGTGACGTTGACCTGTTTGGGACCTACGGGGTCAATGACTTCCTTCAGGTTGATCGCGTAGTATCCGTCGTACGCCCCTCCTGTGATGGGGGATGCGGTGACGGACAGATTTCCGAACATGTACGAGAGCGTAGCTACATCGGGAACGGAAACGACCATGACACCCTTCTGATCGGAGACCACGGAGGTGTAGACGGAACCATCGCAGAGGACCTGGATGGTCTGCATTCCAACGACGTTCTCGATGGTGGGCTGGTCGGTGGTACGGTCGTAGTATGTGACGTACTTCCTCTCAACGACGGGTGCTGCCTGAGCGACGAACTCGCCGTTGACGGAATCGTATACGATGTCACCGATGTACAGTCCGGTTCCGGTCACGACCATACCTTCGATGGTGTTACCGGGCCATCCGAGAACTGAGACCTCGACCGTTGCGGACGTAGCGACAACGGTGATGGAACATGCGGTTCCACCAACGGTGAACTTGAGGTCCACGAGGTCGCCTGCGGACACGCCGTCCACCTTGTACTTGGACACGGAAGCAGGTACGGCCCTGTCAAGGACGGATGCGTCCAGGGATGCTACGGAGGTGAAGATCTGGTCACCGGTAGCGGTGGGCATTGACTGCCTCATGTTGGAGAACACGTAACCGTCCACGGCGTTGATCTCGATGACATTGGATGTTCCGGCCTTCACGGTGAAGGAGAACTCGATGTCGATACCGTCGGACTCAGCTACCACGAATCTGCCGGCGGTTCCGGACAGACAATAGACGGTGATCGACTCAGGGACGACACCGGTCACGGTTCCGTCGATGGTGTACGAGACGTCATCGGAACTGACATTGGCGGTTCCGGGGACGGAATCGTATGCGAAGGCGACCGCTGCGTCGGACTCGGAATCCAAGGTGGCGATGTTCTTCGGACCGTCGGCAGGCACAACGGAATCGAATGCGTACAATGCGGACGGTGAGGAGGATGCACCTCCAACTGCACGGATGTAGAGGAACGCACTCTCGGTACCTGCAGAGGACCACGAAGGTACGGTGTAACATACGATGACCTTACCCTGCACGTTGGTGAATACGTCGGGCAACCATGCGGTACCGCGGATCAATGCGTTGAACGATCCGGGCTCAAGGGGCGAATCGTTGTCCCTGATGCAGAATCCTGTGGATGGAGAATCCATCTGGTAGTACCAATCGGCTTCGACACTGACATCCTGAAGGACCGCACCTCCGTTGAGGGATGCATCCTTGGCACCGGCAACGGTGACCTCTACGGAATAATCGTCAGCGACGATCGATACATCGTCGTATGTGGTGGTGTTGACGTAGACGTTTCCATTCTCGCTGAGGCTTCCGTATGCGGGAAGGTCATTGAGCTTATTACTACCCACGGACACCCTGGAATCGGTGGTGAACGTGTAGTTACAGATGTCACTGCATACGTAGAGTACGGCTCCGGAGGGCATCTGGGAAGCATCGACGGCGATGTATGCGGAACCGGTGGAATCGGTCCTGACATCAACGGTCGCACTGTTACAGTAGATTCCGTTCACGGACGAGGAGATGATGTACTTCCCGGTTCCGTCATCCTCGGATGTGTACCATGCAGCCTTGATGGGAACGTTGGGTGCGACCCTGTTGCTGCTGTCCTTGACGGAAACAAAGACCATGTGCTCCTTCGAGATGAATGTGTGTCCGGGAGAGACGTCCCCCATGACAGTACCGTAACTGAACGTCTGATCTGGGAAGGTGAGACCGACGCAGACCACCTCGGTGATCTCCACGACCTCACCGAGTTTGGCGAAGATGGTGTAGGTACCATCCGCTGCGGTGAACTTGCTACCGGAAGCCACGATGGATGCGACGGTACTGTCATCGGAATAGATGACATACTTGACCTCGGCACCCTTGATCGGGTCGTTCTTGGCATCGACCACCTTTCCCGCGAGGGAGTGGGAGGTTCCACCGTACACGACGGATTCGGAATCCACGGTGACCCCATTGCATTTGGCTGTCACGGTGTACTCACCTTTCGTATCCGCGATGTTGATGTCAGCATTGGCATCTGCGACGGAGAACAGCACGGACTGCTGGATGCTGGATACCACATGGTATCCTCCTCTGTCCATGGTCATGGGGGACATGACGGACTTCACAAGAGTACCGTCCTTCTCGATGTCTAAGGACACGTTACAGGAGGAGCCGATAGTGTACTCGACCTGGATGATCGTGAAAGATGATGTGAATGTGGGTGAGAAGAATGATATGATGTCGGACCTGATCTCCGCGACGGAAATGTCAGAGATCATTCCGTACTTGAGTGTTTTACCGTAATTCATGCTCATCGAGCTTACGTTGTACCAAAGACGAGTGGAGTCGTCAAACACCCATTCGGCTGCGTTCAACTGGGTCGGCAATTCACTGCTCATATATGGTAACAAGGAATAGTCTGTGGAGTCCTGATCATAAGCAGAGATACTCAGATTACCGATTGAAGGCGATACTTCGGATGCCGCGTAGGAGATGTCGGAAGTACCGGACAGTGGCACCTGGACCACCATCATCAACATCAGTACGACGGCAACCAGCGCTACCGCTTTCCTTTCTTTCATATTGTTTCCGTCTTTCATTTTCTACACCCTATCAGATATAGCTGGAAGCTGAGAGCAACTCGAACACGAATCCGAAACCGAGGACGAGTCCTGCGATTGCGATGGCGATGGCAGTGAGCTTCATCGTCTTCTTGGAGGAGGTCACGAGGTCACCAATGACCTTGACCGCCTGGGTCTGTTCGAATGCCTTCTCGTCGTCCGCGGTCTCCCTGATGTTCCTCCAGAGAATGGACGAGATGGAGGATGCATCGGACATCTTGGAGATCGACAGACTGGCCGTCAATGCGGACATGCACAGGAGTGCGATCGATGAGATTCTGGTCAGGAAGATGATCGACTTCAGACTTCCAGATAGGCTGGAGTCCAATCCGGACACCAAGGAAATCAACAGGATCAATGAGACCAAGGAGGATGCCAGAAGAGCTAGGGCTGTGGCATTGACCGATTTCACCTCATCGGACATTCCGTTCAACAATTCCTTAGATACGGAGACTATCTCCTCGTTAGAAGCATCGGAAAGGAACAGCCCGTACTTCTTGCTAAACTTCCCAATCTTTACCATTAATCTCAAAAATATTTTAGAATCTATGCAAATATAAAGCTTATCTGAATTTCGACGATATTATACAAATATGACCATTTTTGTATTATTACCAGATAATCAGTATATTTGATGTAGATACCAATATTTTTGTATATTCTTTAAAAAATACTGTGCATTATATACAGTTAGTCGCCTATTTTACACGAAAATATAGCTATTTTTCTATAATTGTAGTTAATTTTGAATAATCGATATGTGCCAGCAATTATTATCAACACATAGTCTAATCAGTCGACAGCCAAAAATCGATACGATGTGTTTTCGACGAATGTCGAATTATGTGTTGTACACCCAACCCCTATATACGGACACAATCTACTAGGCTATATGGTGAATGAAACGGGCACCACCAAAGGACAGAACTATGCCCTCCATACCCTGACCGGACTGATATTGGTAATCCTCACAGGTGTGAAGTTCAATATGGGAATTATGGACCAGGAATGGCTGTTGGCATTCGGCCGTTTCGCCATGCCGTTGTTCTTCATCATCTCCGGATACTTCCTCTATTCGAAGGACGGTCATTCGGAGAGGTCGCTTCCCCGTAAAGCGAAACATATCCTGTTACTCATCATATTCATAAAACTGCTCTATCTAGCGATAGATATCATCTACTATTCCGCAGGGATCGTCGATCTCGACTACCTGATCAATGCCTTCGTCACCAGCGAGGAGACGACCATGCATGTATGGTTCGTGTATGCACTCTTCCTCCTGTACGCATGGTGGTGGTTGATGCGCCATTACCACCTCGACGAGAGAAGGATTTCCTTTACCCTATCCGCAATAGTGCTGGTGCTCTGCATCCTCTTCGGTGTGGTGCTCCGTGCATTCGGTATCGATTCATTCTTCGGTGTTTCCACACTGTACATCAACGAGATCATCTACCCGTTCATCGGGATTCCGTTCTTCACCATCGGATACTACCTCCACATGTACAAGGAGGAATTCGACAGGAGGTTCTCCACACGTACACTCGTTATCGTCACGATCGTTGGGATGTTGGTTCCGATCATCACATCGTTCTATGTACCCAAGTCCACGTTGTACATAGGCTCTATATTCACCGCGATCTCACTCTTCATGCTAACATTCAGGGTACCTGAGGACAGACTCAGATGCAGACCCACGGAATTCATCGGAAGGAACCTCAAACCGTTCCTCTACGCGTATTTCCCGATGATCGTTTTCTTCCTCCACAATGTGGTCATGAGGAACATGGAGATGGATACCACCTATCACGTGGTCGGTGCCGTCCTTTCCATTCTCATGAACCTCATACTGTCATATGCCACATATCTGATGTTCAGGGCATTCGCCGGCAGACAGGCGAGATTGTGATGCTGCAATACGGTTATCACAGATTACGTATCACCTCCGAAATCGATACAAACCTGGCGAACCAGACATAGAAATAAATTCAAAAAAAGCACTTCCCCAACATCCGTGGATCGGTGACGTATATGCCGTGACGCGGAGAACAGGAGACAACAACTATGGGAGATAAACGCCCGGAAACGATGGAAAGGATCACCACACCCGAATTAGCAAGGAAGTTCATCGACGAACAGGTCGCAGAACTTCGCGCACAGATCGGAGACAAAGGAGTATTGCTCGCACTCTCCGGTGGAGTGGACTCGTCCGTCGTCGCAGCACTTCTCATCAAGGCAGTAGGAAAGCAACTTACATGCGTTCACGTCAACCACGGACTTCTTCGTAAGGGTGAGCCCGAACAGGTCATCCAGGTCTTCGGAAAGGAACTCGATGCCAACCTCGTTTACGTCGATGCCACCGACAGGTTCCTTGACAAGCTCGCAGGAGTCGAGGAGCCCGAGACCAAGAGGAAGATCATCGGTGCGGAATTCATCCGTGTCTTCGAGGAGGAGGCACGCAAGCTCGAAGGAATCGACTTCCTCGCACAGGGCACCATTTACCCCGACATCCTCGAGAGCGGACCCGTCAAGGCCCACCACAACGTCGGAGGTCTTCCCGATGATATGAAGTTCGAACTCGTGGAACCTATCAAACTCTTGTTCAAGGATGAGGTACGTGTCGTAGGAAAGGAACTCGGCCTTCCCGACAACATGGTCTTCAGACAGCCCTTCCCAGGACCTGGACTCGGTGTCCGCTGTACCGGTGCCATCACCCGCGACAGGCTCGAGGCCGTCAGGGAATCCGATGCAATCCTCAGGGAGGAGTTCGACAAGGCCGGACTCGCTGGAAAGGTGTGGCAGTACTTCACCATCGTCCCCGACTTCAAGACCGTCGGTGTCAAGAACGACAAGAGGAGCTTCGAGTGGCCCGTCATCATCCGTGCGGTCAACACGGTCGATGCCATGACCGCTACTATCGAGGAGATCCCCTACGATATCCTCAACAAGATTGTTCAGCGTATCACCAACGAGGTCGAGGGAGTCAACAGGTGTCTCTACGATCTCACCCCCAAGCCCACCGGTACCATCGAGTGGGAGTAATCGAAACGAATTAGTTGTCTCGGGGCGGTGGGGCATCCCATCGTCCCTTAATTCTTCTACAATCTAAAAATCGTCAACTCGATTGATCAGATGTGCGAATGCATCACTCGTTCGCAACGAACAATGACGGTATCTCACCAATGGACCTTACGGATAGATCCCTGGAATCGCCCTTCAAATGTATGTGTATCGGAGTCATCCCATGGGATTTCGGACCATCGTAATCATTCAGAGGATTGTCACCGGCGAAGAACGCTTCCGATGCTTCGGCACCGATCCTTTCGAGGACGGCATCGTATGCCTCCTTACGTGGTTTCATATACAGGATGTCCGCACTGGACACGACCTCATCGATGAGATCATAAAGACCCAGATTCTTGAAACAACGTACCAGGGTGGATTCGAGGAAGTAGCTGTTGCTCAACACAGCGACCTTGTACCCATTCTCCTTGAAAAACCGGAGCGTATCCTTGGCACCTGGCATATGCGATACGAAATCACTTCCGTGGAACACCCTATCCTCGACCTCGGCCAGATCGTGACCGGATATACCCAGACCGTCGAAGATGTATTCCAGGATCTCGACAAACACGACCTCCAGATTGTCGCTGCGCCTTTCCGAGACGAGCCTGTCCACGATCTCGTCATAGAGTGTACGGACGTTGTCAAAATCGTACTCCTGAAGGTAGATGCGATGCAATACTTCTATGATATCGTATCTTCCAATGTCCGACCTCAGTTTCACCAATGTATCGAACATATCGAAGATGACGAACCTCCTCGATACGTCAGGATTGTGATTGAGTTCGATCGAGACCGTAGGCTGATTCACATACCGATATGGCAGATATGGGATAAGCCGTTTTCCAACGGCTTCCCACTCACTCCAACAACCAATCACAGATGTTGACCACTTTGGCTTTTCCACAGGAATCATTCACATCACGGTCGAACGTGAGAACGATCCTGTTGGCATTATCGATGACATCCTTGATCTCACAAGACATGGAATCAAGGGAGGAGACCACCTTGTAGTACTCATGGTCATCACCATCGATGGCGGTGAATGTGGTACCATCCTCGTGAACACTTCCTGCCCTGACCTTGTATCCGCGCCTCTTCAATTCCAAGTAGACGATGTTCTCCATGGCAAGGTCCATCGAGAACTCGGTGTCGAACTTCAATGCGAAATCCCTGATCCCGTTATCGGTGGCATAGAGGACGAATGGCTGTTCCTTCTTGATGCCCATGTTCACATCGTACCTGTCGGCACGACAGATGAGGTATGCCGCCTCGAGATCGGAAACGATCCTCTCCGCGGAGCCTGAGGAGATACCGCAAGCCTTGGCGATCTCCGGAATCGAGGTCAGTTCTCCGATGTGAGTGTACAGATACTTGGTGATAGACATCAGCTTCCTGGGATTGTCGTTGTTCTTGAGGATCAGATCGTTGAGGACGATGGTGTTGAAGATCCCCTCCAACATCGCGTCGCATTCCCTCTCGCCCTTGGATATGTGGACCTCAGGAAGACCTCCGTATCTGGCGAATGCCTTGAAACTCTCATCTATATCCTTGGATGGGTTGACCTCTAGGTAATCCTTGAAGGAATAGGGATAGACCTTGATCTCCTCCACGTTCACGGGACCGTGTTGTGACAGTGCATCCACGATCGGTTTAACCAACGACTCGACGATATAGATGTCACACTTACCGAACGACAATAGTCTGTTTACGACCTGATCCCACTTCTCCGCACACATGATGTTGTTGAGGAACACATAGGTCTGCCTCTCCTTGGACAACCTTCCTGCGAAGTAGGAATCCAGAGCGGAACGGTCCTTCAGGTCCTGCCCGCTACGCTTTTCGAAATCGAGGTAGAATATGTCCTCTTCAGGCACTCCCGATTTCCTCAGGGAGTCGATGTACTGTTCCAGGATGGAGGTCTTTCCGCATCTGCGCATACCTGTCAGCACTTTCACAACATCATTGGTATCCTTGAACGATTCAAGCACGGTGAGGTAATCGACTCTGGCCAATTTACCATTCATAGAGGACAATCGACTTGTATAGATTAAGCATTTATGGGTCAGATACAGATGGAAGTCGTTACCAGGAAATTCGGAACCACTTCGGACGGCAAGGAGATTCACCTCCACAGCATGTGGAACGGTAGGGTCCAGATGGATGTCATCGACTATGGCGCACGTATCGTTAGGATCTGCGCTCCCGATATGGACGGTTCGATCACCGACGTCGCATTGGGATATGACAACGCGGATGACTATCTCGCCAACCGCACCAGCTTCGGTGCGCTCATGGGCAGGCACGCTGGACGTATAGACGGTGCGAGGTTCGTTCTGAATGGAGAGGAGTTCCAATTGGAGGCCAACAACAACGGCAACAATCTCCACAGCGGAAAGGACCGCTACAGCAGAAGGATGTGGGAAACTGTCTCCGCCGATGAGGATGGTGTGGTACTACGCATCCAGAGTCCCGATGGAGATCAGGGTTTCCCCGGTAACGCCGTTGTGACTGTGAAGTACAGCATTACCGACGACAATGGCATCCGTATCGAATACGATGCATGTTCCGATAAGGACACCGTATTCAACATGACTAATCATACCTACTTCAACCTCGATGGGGAAGAGAGCGACTCCTTGAAGGATCATGTACTTCAGATCGATTCGGACCATATTACCGAGGACAGAGGTGACGGTGTCCCCACAGGCGGAATTGTATCCGTGAAGGATACCCTGTACGATTTCAATGTCCCAAGCGATCTCGCGAACAGACTCGGATCCGATGAACTCAGTAACGGAGGATATGATAACACCTATCTCCTGAAAGGGGAGGGATTCCGCAAGGTCGCATACCTCGAATCCAAGAAATCAGGCATATCGTTGGATGTGTACACCGACATGCCTGCGATGGTCCTTTACACCGCCAACACACTGTCGGAGACAGGAAGGTATGGTGCACATCACGGACCGTTGTCGTCCATATGCCTGGAAACACAGTATGTGCCAGGATCCATAGATAAGGGTGATTTCGACAGATGTGTCTTCAAGGCGGGTGAACATTTCCATTCAGTGACCGAATATCGTTTCAGGGACACATACCCAGACATAGAGTGGTGACATCATGATCATAAGGGACGTGGAGTTCTTCGGACCCGAACCGTTGGGTACGGAATTGCCGGATTACGCAGGGATATACCTCGTATGCACCGAATCATCCGGAGGCATCAGGATCATTGGGGCATATGGTGCGCAGGACATGCACAGGGACTTCCCACTCAATCAGTTCAAGGACGAATGGAGCAAATACGAGGACAACAACGGACTATTCGTCTATTGGTCCACGGATATGGGTAACATAGATGTCATCAACCCCAAGGTCGCGGACATCATCTACACACGTCCATACCCCGTCACATGCGTGAAGAGGTTGGAGGACGATTGGTAGGTCAGACCTCCAATCTGGTCGTACTTCCTCCGCTACCCTGTTTCGCGTTGGTGACGATGACCTTACGGTCGATCCTTTCCTTGAGGTCCGCCACGTGGGAGATTATTCCTACGAGACGTGTACCATCCGTGGTCAATTGGTCCAGGACCTTCATCGCGGAGCTCATGGATTCCGCATCCAACGTACCGAATCCCTCGTCGATGAACAGCGTATCCACGCGTATCCCTCCGCTCATTGATTGTATCACATCGGAAAGACCCAGAGCCAATGACAATGAGGCTTTGAACGTCTCTCCTCCGGACAGGGACGATGCGGGACGCACCTTTCCTGTGAAATCGTCAAGGACATCGATGTCCAGACCGTACTTGCTCCTTTGATCCAACGCATGGTCGCGTAATCTCAACTCGTACCTTCCGTTGGTCATTATGGACAGTCTCTTGTTGGCGAACCTGAGCACGTTCTCGAAGTACTTCGACTGAACGTACGTCTCGAAATCCCTCCTATCGCTACCTCTACCCAATGCCGCATCCGCGATGGGTCTGAATATCCTGTACTCCTCGAGATGGGCATCCATGTCCTCCTTGCACTGAATGAGCTTCTTCAGACATAGGTCGTTGGAATGGTTGCGTGCACCTACCGCGTTGATGGATGCGTCCAATCCCTCGATCTCCGTTACAAGACCCAGATACTCGGTATCGAGTTCTTCCATATCCTCCGGAACCTTTCCCTCGATGAGTTCCGTCAGGGATTTGATCGAGGAAGCCACAGCGATGACCTTAGAATCGTATTCCTTGACCTCCGCCTCCAGAATCTCGATATCCTCCAACCTTCCAAGATAGTTCTCGAACACCTCATTGTCGATGCTCAATTCCTGTAGGCCGTTGTTGAACTCGGAATCGTAACGGACCCTGTCCGCATTCGCACTCTCCAACTGTTGTGCCAATGATGTTGCCTTCGTCCTAAGACTCACCACATGACGGTCGACCTCATCGTAGCTCGACCTCGCATCCTTGATACGGTCCTCCAACACATCCGCATTCAACCTCAACTGCGAGATCTCGAACTCCAAGTCATCCAATGCATCATACTCCATGGATTCGCGGATCTTGGACATATTGTCCGATTTCTGAGACATCTCCTCGGTGAGCGATATGCGTTCCTTAGTCAGATTCTCGATGTCATCGGACACCTTCCTCTCCTTGGAATCCAACACGTCGTTCAGATACGTCCTGATGCGGTTGACCTCCTTCACGATCCCTTCCGACTCCTTTATGCCGGAATTGATACCGGCCGTCTCGTTACGGTAGGTAAGTTCAAGCCCCCCTACCTCGGAGTGTATGTCCTCTATGCTCTCCACCTTCGTATCCACCAACATGGAGAGTGTGGACGCACAACCCTCGAACATCTCCTCGAGTTTAGCCTTCTGTCCGGCGAACTTGGACCTGATATCGTTCAAAGCGTTCAGTCTCTTGGAGGATTCCTTCTCCAATTGTTTCAATTTGGCCTCGGACGGTGCATCCGGGTGCGGTTCAGCAGGGTTCGGATGATGGATGGAACCGCACACCTTGCACGGTTCCCCATCTCTGAGCTCCTTGGCGAGTATACCCGCCTGCGACAATAGGAACAACGTACGCGCTTCGGACTCCGATTCCACGGATCCGATATACTGCCGCTCGGCATCGTTCACCCCGATACCCAAGGAATCCAACGTACCACATTCGGAACCGTATATGTCCAACCTCTCCTTCAGGGAATCCAATGTTCCGACCCTGCGCTGCAGATCCCTCTGTGATGCGAACAACCTCTCGAGGTTCTGACCCTCATCCTCGTGTTCCCTGAGATATTGTCTGCAATCCTCCTTCTCCTTCTGGATCGATTCCTTCTCGTTCTTAGACTCCTCGAGCGAACCGTCCAACGTGACGATACGTTCGGAGATCTCGGACAGCCTCCTTTCTATGGTTGCCATCTCCTGGTACTTGGACCTCTCGCCATTCAACTTTACGAGTCTGGCCTTCATCCCTTCGAGCTCATCTGAATGGGATTCGGCCTCATCCTTCTCCGCCATTGCAGACTCCAACTCCTTCTCGGCCTTCGCTAACGCATCGGTATTGGATTCCATATCGACTCTCAGAGTGGACATACGTTCGGTGACGCCTTTTAGAGAATCGTACGGGGACTTCAGTCTGGTGACGGCATCCCTTATGGAGGACACCTCATCCCTCTTGCCGTTCATCTCCTCGACGGATTCGTTGAGCGTATCCATCTCCGCTTTGGCCTCATCCAATCTCCGGATGTTCCTTGACAACTCCTCGGATTCGACCTTCTTCTTTGCGACCGATTCCTTACGATCGGAGACGATGACCTTCTTCGATACCAGTTCCTCCTCTTGGAGACTCTCCCTCTCCAGTACCGATTGTACCACGGATATGGCCTCGTCGATGAAGTCCTCCTTGCCCATGTACTTCCTGAACTCCTTCTCCTCGTCGCTGCCCTCGATGATGTTGGCAAGACCCATCGCCTCGGACATGCGTTTTCCGAATCCCTCGACGTCCTTCCTGTAATCAGAGTCCCTCTTGGAGACGGCGTCCTGGAACTCACTGAGTGCCTGGGTCTTGAACAATAATCTGAGGATGTTCTTGCGTTCGTCAGAACTTGCGGTGAGGATCTTTCCGAACTGACCCTGAGCGATCATGACGATCTGTTCCCACTGGTCGAACCTTATACCGAGTATCTCCGTGATCCTATTGGTGACGTTACGGTCACCGGCGATGGCGACATCGCTGTACGACAGGGATGCCTCCGGACCCTTGTTGGTGAATCCCTGGCCCCTCTGTTTGGGAAGGGATTGCTTCGGCATCCTGGCGATCTCGTAGGTAAGACCCTGATGTTCGAAGGTCAACCGCACCTCGGTCACCAAGGATGGTTGAGCGAAGTCGCTACGCATCGACGTACCCTCACGGGAACCGCTCATCTCTCCGAACAGGACGTACGTTATCGCGTTGAAGATGGAGGTCTTACCCGCACCGGTGTCACCGGTGATCAGGAACAGTCCGCCCTTCCCGAACCTCTCGAAATCGATTATCTCCTTACCACCGTACGGTCCGAACGCGGTCATCTCCAATCTCAGCGGCCTCAAGGTCTCACCCCCGTCTCCTCCATCATCCTACGTACGATATCCTTCTGCTCCTGGGTCATATCCGCACCCTTGGAACGTCTGTACATCTCCTCGAACAGGTCCAACGGATCCATCGCCCTGATGTCGTCGATGTCCGGTAGGTCATAATGTGATTGATCCGGCCTCACGATCCTTATGTGGACCGTGTTCGGATACACGTCGCGTATCCTCTGCATGGCGTTCACAGGTTCATCCGTCAATTCGGCATAGATGAAATCATCACGATTGGGTTCGTTCTTGGCCGCGGAGATGATGTCCTCCAACCTACCCTTCACTTTCCTGACCTCCCTCTTCGGTACCAATGGTACGGTACGTACCGTGACCGAGTCACCCATCTCCACGACGGTGACGGATTTGGATATGGTCGCCTCCGATGCGGAATACTTCAACGGAGTGCCGCAGTAACGGACGGTCTCACGTCCGACATACTGTGGTGTATGGAGATGACCCAGAGCGACATAGTCGAATGAATCGAAAACGGAGACGTCCATACTGTCCACGTCACCGATGCGGGGGTCCTCGGACTCGCATACTGAGGGATCACCGTGGGAGGATGTGACGAACTGGTGTACGACCGCGACCTTGTAATCCAACCCCATCGACGGCGAGTTCTCCAATACGACCCTCATCGCATCGGTGTAATCCTTGATATCGGCATCAGGGAAACGTTTCCTCACGACGAACGGCCTTACGAACGGTATCAGGAAGACCTCCGCCGACCTACCGTCCTTATCGTCCACCCTTATGGGTGCGATGGAGCCGTCGAACCTCCCTGCGACATACACCCCATTCCTACGGAAGAGGGCACTTCCATACCCGATCTTCTCGGGAGAATCGTGATTCCCGGATATCATGAAGACCTTGGAACCGGTGTCCGAAAGCGATGTGAGGAATTCGTCCAACATCCGTACGGATTCGGAACTCGGGGTGGTGTTGTCATAGACATCCCCTGCGATCAGAACACCGTCAGGCGATTCGTCCCTGACGATATCCACGATCCTTTCCAGGATGTACCTCTGATCATCAGCGATGGGAAATTCTGAAAGTCTCTTGCCTATGTGGAGATCGGAGATATGGATGAACTTCATGGAACACCTCTTTGAACAGACCCAGCATAGCGGAATGTAATGATTCTGCACGCTAAGAATTTCTAGAATTGTCCACCTATTTAACGATGAGCCGAAATGAGCACATATCGCGTCAAGTCCCGATATCGAACGTGATCCCCATGCCCGACCTTAAATAGCGTCTGGTACATGATGCTCCAATGACTGAGCAGGATATGCAGGAAATGATGGAGGAGATCGACCTCAACCAGTTCAAGACCGAGGAACTCGAGGAGATCGTCCAGAGGACCCTCGAACGCAAGACCGCCAAGGTCGAATCGCTCAAACAGGAGATCCCCACCCTCGAAGGACACGAGAAGGCCGTTGCAGAGACCCTCCTCGTGACCATGCTCTACGAGGTCAAGGACATCAGGAACGTCATCGACGGATCCGAACCAGAAGAGGAACTCCCTCCTTTCACGGAGGAGATGGATGCACTCTACGACGAGGCCTGTCTTGGATACGTGGATTCCCTTTCCGAGGATGAGGCTCGCGAGGAGGCCATCACCAACCAGATCGTCCAGGGCGCTATGGATGCGCTCTACAAGGAAGTGATGAGCAAGATCGGAATGGATATCCTCAACCACCCCAAGCTCGCAAGGTCCGTAGTCAAGGACACCGACATCCCCTGGATGTTGGGAGTGTTCGTCATGGGAAACGCCGAAGCCAAAGCAAGGTACCTTTCCGGTTCCACCCTCGACAAGAAGGACCTGGAAGAGATCCGTAAGCTGGACCAGTGAACGCATATCTCGGGGAAACCGATATATCGGTCCCCGAGTATTACCCATTGGTTCTGCGGAATGGGTCGATACAGACCGCACAGCCGGTTCCGTACCGGCAAAGCGGGAGATCTTCTATTCCGTGGGCCACCCTTTTGATGTGATCATATGGACAGGAACGAAGCGCTGGACAAGATCCGTAAGTGTCTGGCACTGTCCGAATCCCCTAACGAGAACGAGGCCCGTGCCGCATTGATGATGGCCAGGAAACTGATGGCCGCGTACAAGATCGGCGAGAAGGACCTCACGTTCGTCGATGTGGACAAGACCCCTGTCAAGAAGGTGTCGTCCGTCACATACACCACCTTACGTGACAACTGGATGCCGCAGCTCATAAGGTTGATATCCGAGAGGTTCTGCTGTCGCGGTTTCACCCACAGGGAACACGGTAAGAAGCTACGTCACCCCGGATTCATCGGGTTCCCCCATGACGTGGACATATGCGTACGTGCGTTCGAGTATACCGTCAACACCATCAGGTCCAACACGCACGGAAGTGTCTGGGACAATGCATTGAGGGACAGCTACGCGAGAGGGTTCATCGCAGGATTGGATAAGGCGTACAGGGACCAGGACGATGAGTTGGAGGCCACCCTGTGCAACGAACATTCCCTCGTGGTCATCATGGGAGTACCGCCTGAAGTGGAGGAATTCTCCAACAACATGCTCTCGATGAAGAAGGTGAAGCTCCGCACGTACAAATCCGATTTCTTCTCATACAATTCCGGATTCATTGACGGAAAGAACCACCTGAACAAGAAGGTGGGCAAGGGTGCCGAACGCATCGACTCCAAAAACATAAATCAACGATCGAAGACTGGACGTTAGACCGAACATCGTCGATGTGACGATTTCAAACAAAATGATAAGGTGAGGGGGGTTCACCCCTCGTTTATACGGATCAGGCTCTGCGTCTGAGCAGGAAGAACGCTGCCAATCCTACGACCACCAGTGCGCCGGCACCGATACCGATGTACAGAGGGACCCTGGATCCCTTGTCGTCATCATCATCGTCGGAGGGCATAGGGGGCTTCTCCGCGGATGCAAGAGCGTAGGTCTCTCCGACGGTACCGACCGCATCACACTTCTGCCTGAGAGTGGTCTCGTCGGCTTCGGATGAGCTCAGGAGTTTGTTGAGGGTGTAGTCGCTCTCATCCAGTTGGACCAGATACTCCTCGGCCGTATCCTCGCTGTAGACCATAGGCACATTGGATATCGCCTGGATCAAATATATCGTGGAATCGATGAAGTTACCCTTCTTTCCGTTGAACTCGATGATATTGTCCATATCATAACCCTTCACTTCGACACCATTGCCTTCGTATGTGACCGTCGAGTCCGTGATCTTGGAGACGTCGGACTCCTCATAGACAACCTTGACGTTATTGACCAAATGGAACATGATGGTACTGTCAATCTCGAATGACTTGACGGCTTCGGGTTCTCCATTGGGTACGAACGAAACGGTACCGCTGATATCGGCCTGCCTGTAGCTCTCATTGACAGTGGTCAAAAGGACGTAGTGGTCATCACTGACCTTGAGCAGATCGTCGGTCTGATAAGTGTACTCCTTTATTTCGAACGCCAGATTCAGGGTGAACGTACCATTGTACAACTCGTTGTCACCACCGATGTATCTGTACAGTTCCAAGGCATCCTCGCCGGAGTAGCTCATAGATAAGGAGTGTGTGTCGTTGTTGGTGAATTCACCCGAGATCTTTCCGGAAAGGATCTCGTACTGATCCTTGTACACCTTGTTGTCGGCGAACTTGGTCAGAAGACCCTTGTTGATTCCGAATTCGGTGAGGAGATCGTTGGTTATACCATCATGGTCCACGAATGAAACGACATCGAACACCGAATCGAAGAGCCTATCGATACCATCCTCGCCGAAGATCGTTATGATGTCCGCATTGTTCGTAATGGGGCCGTCTGTCTTGAAATTGATTCCAAGCTCGGTAACCGGTCCCTCCGCATCGGAATCTACGGAAGCCGAGAGAGGTACCGCCAACATCAACGATGCTACGAGTACCGCGATCATGACCTTAGTAAGTCTGATATTATCACCTACTTAATTAATAGAATATATCATATTTATATGATTAGTATAGGAATAGTAGGAATTGATTTTGGAGAATTCCTGACAAGTTTGCAACCATCATCGGTGGGAGAGATGCTAATCGGCACCCTACAAATGGTAGATCCCATCGTTACAACAAGATGATCATAGACGATAGTTCGAAATGATATCGTTTGGTGAATACACATTCACATCAAAGAACGTACATCAGCGGCCGTGGGGATGATGTGGATCTTGGGATCCATCGATGCCCAGAGTTCAACTGAACCGCGACCGGTCATGACACCCGCATAGTCGACGTTGGCATCCCTTGCGGACATGTAATCGGTTGGACTGTCACCGACATACAACATATCGGACGGTTCGACATCCAATGCATCCGCGAGATGGTACATCGCCTTCGGGGAGGGCTTCGCATCCTGGTATCCGAAATCGTCACGACCCTGGATGACATCGAAGAACTCCAGAAGTCCGTATTCAGTGAGAAGCAGTATCGCGTATTCGTGTCCTCCGCGTGTGACCAATCCCAACTTGATACCGTTCTCCTTCAACCATCTGAGGGTATCGACGATACCGTTGTAGATGGATGAACCCTCTGCCCCCAACTTCTCGATGGCGAGACACCTATCATCGAGGAGCTTGTCCAGAGCGGCCCTCTCTGATGAACGACCGTGATGCTCCAACCACTCGTACAAGGGCTGACGTGAGGTCCTGTCACGGTCCTCCCAGATCTCGTCGACCGGGAAACCCAACGGCCTGAGAATGAAATCGTTCACACTGTTGAGATTGCTGTAATCCACGTGTGTGTTGACGAGAGTGCCGTCAAGATCGAATCCCACCGCCTTGTAACGCATCATACCTGTATGGTCGGTTAGACAAATAACCCTTTGCTCCTAACGTGCGATGGAAGAAATACCCATGATGCCATCATCCGACCATGACGCCCGGACCTTCCGATGACATGGATATGGATTCCCTTTTCGAACTCGGCAACAAGTACTACGATGGGGACGGTGTCGAAGTGGACCTCGGTCTTGCATTGCAATATTATAGGAAGGCCGCGGAGTTGGGACACACCATCGCGATGAACGATATCGGGTACATGTACAAGGAAGGCGAGGGTGTGGAGCAATCCATCGATGAGGCCATAAAGTGGTACACGATGTCGGCGGACCAGGGTTATGCCGTGGCCGAATTCAATCTGGGACTGTGCTATCTCAACGGGGACGGTGTGAAACAGGATTCGAAGAGGGCTCTGGAACTCATGAGGTCCTCCGCGGAGAAGGGATACTCCTACGGACAGTACGGTCTGGGACACCTCTACGAATACGGTGTCGAATTGGAAGAGTCGTACGATGAGGCCATAAGGTGGTACAGACTCGCTGCTGAACAGGGAGTCGTGGATGCTCAGAAGAGGCTCGGTAACCTCCTGGATTCGGATGTGTTCGTCGAGAAGGATTCCGAGGAGGCGTTCAAATGGTACATGATGGCGGCCGAACAGGGAGACAGAGATTCACAGTTCAGTGTGGCACATATGTTCTCCGTAGGAGAGGGCGTGGAACAATCCCATTCTGAATCGTTCAAATGGTTCGAGAGATCGGCCAAGAACGGAAGTCTCAGTGCCACGTACAGATTGGCCTGCTGTTACCGCGACGGATTGGGCGTGGAACAATCACACAGTAGATCGTTCGAACTGTTCCTGGATGCGGGAGAGAGGGGACACAATCTCGCATGGAAGGAATTGGCACACATGTACGCTGAAGGCATCGGTGTGAAGCCAGATGATAAGGAAGCGGAGAAGTGGGGTGCCAAGTACAGGGAATGGAAGGAGTACGACGAACTGTACCCATTCTGAATCGTCCTAAATATCAATTATTCGATGTGCCAGATCGAATCATTACGTATTTTATAACCTGTTTTTTGCAGATTTTTCTGCAGGAAACAGGCTGTTTTTTGCAGATTAATCTGCAAGAAACAGTTTAATAGATCGGATTGCAATACATACGTATGCTCAGAAGGAAGGTCATGGACACCCTTGTGGAATGGAAGAACCGTCAACACAAGTGCATGTTGATCAAGGGACAGCGCCAGGTGGGCAAGACCTTCATCATCAGAAGATTCGCCGAATCGGAATACGAGAACCTGCTCGAGATCGATTTCTCCAAGGACAAGAGCATGAGGAAGGTGTTTGATTCGGACCTGGATGTGGAAAGGATCGTGGAGAACCTCGAACTCCTTACAGGAACGGACATCACGCCCGGTAAGACATTGTTGTTCTTCGACGAGATCCAGGAATGCATGTCCGCATGGTCCTCCCTGAAATACTTCACCATGGACGGACGCTATGATGTGATAGCCTCTGGTTCGTTGTTGGGAGTGACATTACCTCACAAGAGGAACGAGGACATCGACCCATTGGTACCTACGGGTTATCAGGAAGAGGTGACCATGTATTCTCTGGATTTCGAGGAGTTCCTGTGGGCCAACGGGATAGCACCCAAGGTCATCGAGAACCTTAGGACAAGGATCAGGAACAGGGAACCATTGGGCGAGATATACCTGGAAAGATTCGGAGAACTGTTCAGAAGGTTCATGGTGACCGGCGGGATGCCGGAATCCGTTCAAAGATATGTGGAGACCGAAGGTAACCTTTCCGAATCGATCAAGGTGTTGGACGACATCCTTTCGATATGTCACAGAGACATCATAAGATACAACAAGGGCGTGGATCAGGCCAAGACGATCGAGTGTTTCGAGGCCATACCTGCCAACCTCTCCGAATCCAACAAGAGGTTCATGTATTCCAGGATAGACGGGTCCGGATCGAGGAACTCCGCAGAGAAGTACATGGGCAACATCCTTTGGATCAAAGGTGCAGGTATTGCGAACGTATGTTATTCCTTGTCACAACCCGCACTACCATTGAAGGGTAACGAGGTACGTGACGTGTTCAGATTGTACATGTCGGATACAGGCCTCCTGTTGAGGATGTACGGCCATGGTGCAGCGAATGCCGTTCTGACAGGGGATACGTCCTACAACATGGGTGCCGCTACGGAGAATATCGTATCGGAAAGTCTGGTGAAATCGGGATTCGTCCCATATTATTATAGGAAGAACAGCGGATCCGACAAGATGGAATTGGACTTCGTGATCGAGACCGGAGCAGGACTCACGGTGGTCGAAGT
>JAFVZR010000085.1 GCA_017508065.1 Candidatus Methanomethylophilaceae archaeon | reverse complement strand
GAAGATCGTCTATGCCCATCCTCACGGCGGCGTTGTAGACCGCCTTGACCATTTCGGGTGTGACCTCATGGTTCCTGAAGACGTCCATGCTTCCGAAGTAACCGGACGTGATGACCTCGGTCACGGTGGTATCGCTGTTGAACCTGTTCTGCAGGTCCATGGACACTACACCGATCCTGTCCCTGAGTTCGAAAATGTTCCATGACGTCTCTCCGAAGAGGGAGATGGAAGCGGAACCGTCCTCCTCGTAGTACGGACGATAATCTCCTGTGAGGAGCTTCACCAATGTGGTCTTCCCGGATCCGTTCGCTCCGAGGATCACGGCGTTCTCGCCGTATCCGAGTTCGAGATCCACGTGTTTCAGGATGTGCTTACCGTCCCTGACGACGGAGACGTTCCTCAGTTCGATTGCATTCAGGGTCATCATGCACCTAACCACACCTACTTCTCGGCAATATATAACATCAAGTTATACATTATAGTACAATAATATACATCAATGTATACATATTTTAAATAATAGATTGATTTGGTAGGAAACATGGCAATCCCAAAGGATGCTAGGATCGGATTGTCCCCCGAGGACATCCCGAAGAGATGGTACAATCTGGCAGCGGATCTCAAAGGACTTCGTCCTATGATAGACCCGGTCACGAAGGAACCCGTAAGGCCCGAAGACCTGGAGGCGATATTCTGCAAGGGGATCATCGAACAGGAGATGACGACTGAGAGGTACGTGGACATACCCGAGGAGGTGCGTGACAACCTGATCTACCTCAACAGACCGTCACCTCTGCAGAGGGCGTACCGTCTGGAGAGACATCTCGGGACTCCGGCGAAGATATACTTCAAGAGGGAGGACATGAGCCCTCTCGGCAGCCATAAGGGAAACACGGCCCTCGCTCAGGCGTATTACAACGCGGAGGCGGGTATCCACACCCTCACCACCGAGACGGGGGCGGGACAATGGGGAACGGCACTTGCGATGGTGTCCAACCTGTTCGACATCGATTCCACCGTGTTCATGGTACGCGGAAGTTACATGCAGAAGCCTCACAGGAGGACACTGATGCATACTTACGGCGCGAAGGTGTACTCGTCACCGTCGGAGTACACGGAGTACGGGAGGAGGGTCCTGAAGGAACATCCGGAGACGTCGGGGTCGTTGGGCATAGCCATATCGGAGGCCTGCGAACTGGCTGCTTCTTCGGACGGCAGCACCAAGTACGCACTGGGGAGCGTGATGAACCACGTGATGCTGCACCAGACGGTCATAGGTCTGGAGACCATGAAACAGATGGAGATGGCCGAGATAGAGCCGGACTACATGGTCGCCTGTTGCGGAGGCGGCTCCAACTTCGCCGGATTCACGTTTCCGATGATCGGCGAGAGGCTGAAGGGCAGGACCGACTGCAGATTCATAGGCGTCGAATCCGAAGCCGCACCGTCGATGACGCATGGTGAGTTCAAGTACGATTACGGGGACACGGCCGGAATGACACCGATGATCCTGATGTACACGTTGGGATCCGAATTCATTCCGAAATCCGTCCATGCCGGCGGACTGAGGTACCACGGCATGTCCCCTCTCGTATCGGCCGCATGCAACAGCGGATTGATCGAACCGAGGGCGTACGGACAGAACGACACCTTCGAGGCAGGCGTCCTGTTCGCCAGAACCGAGGGCATTGTACCGGCACCCGAGTCGTGCCATGCGATCAAGGGTGCGATAGATATCGCGTTGGAGTGCAAGGAGAAGAAGGAGGAAAGTACCATAGTGTTCTGTCTTTCGGGTCACGGATACCTCGACATGTACGGATACGAGCAGTACCTCGACGGTACGTTGAAGGACTCCTCCATGTGACCGTCCAAACAGCCTCGGGAGACCTTCCCGAGGCCACTTATATACAGAGTCGTCGATTCGACAGCGATGGATCCCATAGTGAACGCACGCGAACCCCGCGGAGAGGAGGGAAGACGCTTCCTTGAACACATGAACGCCGACCATGAGGAGATGGCCAGATGGGGTACGTCCTTCCTTATGATAGGAAGGGACTACGACGTACTCGATGTCGGTTGCGGAGGCGGAAGGAACGTACAATACTTCCTGGAGAGGTGCGACAAGGGCACCGTCACCGGCATAGACATGTCGGAGATGTCCGTAAAGGTGTCCAAGGAGGTAAACTCCGAGGAGATCGAGAAAGGAAGATGCAGGATACTTCAAGGTAATGTCACCGCCCTTCCATTCGATGAGCTCTCCTTCGACATCGTCACG
>JAFVZR010000084.1 GCA_017508065.1 Candidatus Methanomethylophilaceae archaeon | reverse complement strand
TCCTGACAAACGGTATTCCTTGGAAACCAGCGTGCCGTTCTCGTACAGTTCCGCCACGTAGTGTTGAACGGTGTCGTCGCAATCCGCCTGTGTGAAACGGAGCTTCACCTCACCATTATCGACGGATTCTACAACGACGGCGTCGTCGTCCGAGAACTCCGGTGTATCCGCAGTCTTCCTCCTGTCGTCGGTGTAGGTGAAATCCCTCTTATCTGACACGGAGTGGATGTATATGGGCTCCATGACCGGTTCCCCGGAGATTATGTCGATGCCATGGATAAGGATCGAGCCTTTCGAATCCACTTCCACGATGTAGAACTGCGCGGTCTCCGTCATCCTACGTCCGTTGAGGTCGTATCCTCCCTCATGGTCCGCAGGCCAAACGTAACCGTCCCTGATTCCGGCAAGGTCCATCTCGGCATAGCTCAAGGTTCCCGTATTCAGGGCGGTGAAGTCCCCCTGCCAGATCGATCTCGGATCGTTGATGGGGAAGTGGGAATGCCCGGAGAAGTGCACGACCTGTTCATATTCTTCCAAGATGCCATCGAGGTCGTTGGTGTACCACAGTTCCGAGCCGTACACCGTGCCTTTGACTGCATGATGGGTGAAGACGAATATCGGTCTGCTGTGGGTGCGGTCGTCCGAATATGCTTTCTCCAATTCTTTCTCCAGCCATGTACGGGCCGCTTCGTCATATCCGTCACCGTGGTTCCCCTTACCTGCGGACAACAGGATGAAGTGATATCCGTTTAATTCGAGGTGTGCGTCGGGAGAATCGTATCCGCTCACGGTAAGGAAGTCATCTTCCACGGAAGATCCGTCGAAGTAGAACTCATGGTTTCCGAGCACCGGGCGAACGACAGTACCGTCCCTCACTGAATCATCGACGATATCGAAGAACTTCCGCATGGATGTGGGTGTCCCCCTATTGGTGAAATCCCCGGCGAAGAACACGCCGTCCAGGGAATCGTAGGTCTCGTGACCGTCCGTATATCCGTATGCGTACTCGAAGAGCTTGGCCAACCTCTCCTCCTCCAGAACGGAGCCGCTGTCATCTATGTGGACGTCGCTCGCAACGGCGAAACGCAGGATCGGTACGAAATCCTCCGGCCCTCCATCTTCCACGGGTCCCTCATGGTATGGGGCATAGATTCCGCACAGCACCGAGACGAGCACCAACGATGCGATCGATATGCTCGCAATCAGGATCTCCGAATTCCGCATATACGCACCTATTGTGGGCCTCACAACGGTCTTCTCTTTCCGTTGATGGTCTTGACGGCATCGTTGAATACGCCCATCAACACCCTGAACTCGTTGTTGGTCATCACCGCACGTCCCATCAGTCTTCTGAACATGACGGTGGTGTCCTTCCTCCTCTGTTCGGGGTAGTCACCCGCTTCCATGAGCTGTTCGAACATGTCGAACATACGTTCCTTGTCCTCGGTGGATGCGGGAACGGGTTCGTGCAGTTCTCCGTCGAAGAGTTCGTACATGACGATGGTGGCCGCATGCGAGAGGTTCAGGATCGGATATTCGCTGTTGGTGGGAACGGAGACCAACATGTCGCAGTTCTCCAACTCCTGCTGTACCAATCCTACATCCTCACGACCGAAAAGGATCGCCACATTACCATCGAAATCCTTGATCTTGGATGCGAATTCCCTTACGGGAAGGGGGACACGGTTGAAGTTCTTGTCCCCGACGGTGGTGACACCCGATGTTCCGGCAACGATGGTGCAGCCCTCGATGGCTTCGCGTATCGTACCGACCACCTTCGCGTTGTCGAGGATGTCGGATCCATGCTTCGCTCTCCTGTAGGATTCGATACCTATCGAACAGGGATTGACAAGGACGAGGTCATCCAGACCGAAGTTCGTCATGGATCTGCAGATCGCCCCGATGTTTCCTTCGTATTTGGGGCCGACGAGCACGATACGTATGTGTGGCATGATGCTCGGATATTAGGGTTCCAGATATAGGAAACTTCCCACAAAATAGGATCATGTCCTGAAGTTCATCATCTTCACCGTACCGTTTCCGAGGTGGACGACGGGCATGATCGCAGGTTCGGGGTTGAAGTTGTGGTTCTTCTGATAATCGGTCTGATCCTGCCAGGTGGAGGCATTGATCATCCTTATTCCTCTGTAGTTGAGGTGTCCTGCACCATGGACGTGCCCGGAAACGAAGATGTCGGGGATCGAATTCATCACCAGGTAGTCCTTCTCCTCGGGTGCGAGTGCGGTCTTCTGACCGTAGAGAGGTGCGAGATGTCTCATGACCACCATCTGTTTCATGACGGCGATGGGGTCGTTGTAGGTCAGCTGTTGCACATTGGAGACCCAGTCATCTATACTCCTTCCGTGGTATGTGAGGACTTTCCTACCTTCCGCCTCCACATAGACGGGATTTCCGCAGAGGATGACGTTGGAATCGAATGTCTTGGTGAAAATGTCGTTCAATGCCGGTTGCGGCTCCGCAGGACGTACCGCATCGTGGTTTCCGGGGTGGACGACCATCTTGATGTGGTCAGGGATATCCTTCAGATATTCGGCAAGCGCCTCATATTGTTCGTAGATATCAGCGATGCTGAGTTCCTTCTCCTGATCTGGGAACACGCCGATACCGTCGACGACGTCCCCGGGGAAAACGACGTAGTTGAGATTGATGCTGGTGGAGGCCTCCTTCATCCATCTGATCATCTTCTGCCAGCTCTTCTCCAGGAAGGTCGTGCTTCCTATGTGCACATCCGACAGGAATGCGATGGTGGAATCGGAATCGGAGTTCTGCCATGCGTTGGTCTCCGGCACATCCGGGTTGATGATCTCCGACGCCGTGATGGATGCGGGTTTGTCCTTGTCCTTGTTCTTCCTTGGGGTTCCGATGATACCGATGACCTGGTCCTCGATGAAGATGTTCTTGGATGCAGGGCTGTCGGCGGGGATGTAGACGTTACATACCGTACCCTGATCGTCCTCGATCTTCAGACCTATGCTCTTGTTGTCGTAGGTGTTCTTGGAGTAGATGATGCCCACGACGTGCACTTCCCTGTCGGTGTACGACAGCGCCTTGGCCAATGGCATGGATTGACCGAACTTCCTGTTGGATTCGAGGATCCTCTTGATGGACCTGTACCTGTCCTGGAAGTATTTCGAGAAGTCCTTCATGACTCCTGTACAGGTGGATTTCCCTGTGATGTCCGTGCTGTCCACCACATGGATGTCCGAACAGAACTTCACGGCGGGTTTGATGTACTTCTCTTCCTTCATCGTGCCCTTGTCGCCGTACATGAAATCGAGGACGTCCTGTTTGGTGATGAAGATCTGATTGTCCTTCATCGCGTTGAGGATGCTGTTTATGAATGCCATCGGCTCATTGTTCTCCTCCACCAGTTTGTAAGCATCCGGTGCGAGGAACATGTTCCTCCTCTCCACGGCACTCAGGATCTCTCCTCTCATCGATGTGTAGTTGTCTCGGTCAGGGATAAACCTATCGCTCATGCCATGCGATAGGCATCATCACAAACCGTCTGTCAGATGATGTGCCAGACGATGTTATGTAAATTCCTGGGGAAAGCAGTTATACTGCGGACCCGATTAGGAACCATGCCCACCGTCAGTATCGTCTGTCCCGTGTATCCCAGCGAGGATCCCGACAAGGTCAGGTCCGCGATCGAGAAGTTGTTCCCCGATGCAGTCATCGAAGAGGATGACGACGGATTCTTCGGTTCCTGTACTTCCTTGGACACATTCTCTCACAGGATCCGTAAGCAGAAGATACTGGATGCCACACGTTCGGTGCTCTATCGCGGAAAGAAGGGTTCCGACAGGACTGTGTTCCATCTCAACAAACAGGTGGCCTTCATGGGCAAGGTCTCCTTCTCCGAGCCCAAAGCGATTCTCGGGACCATCAAGGTCACTGTGGAGGAACCTGACATACTGGCACTCATCGATAAGGTGGCACCCGAGACCGTGGATGGAGAGGAGGTCCTGAGATGATCGGTGTATCCTCGCCCTCCTTCTCGTCATATCCCATGGAGGATGTCCTTCCGGGGTTGGCCAAGTTCTTCAAGCACTGGGAGATCGTATCCGAAGCCGAGCACCAGCTCCCTCAGATCGCACCCAGGTTGGCCATGATGATGGACAATTATGACATGACCTTCTCGCTCCATGCGCCTTTCTGCGATACGAACATCGCTTCATTGAACGAGAGGATCAGAGAGGCATCCGTCATGGAGATCATCAACATGGTGGAGTACGCTGTGAACATGAACATGCGTACCGTAACCTTCCATCCCGGGCAGTATTCCATGGCAGTTCCCGATATGCAGGAGAGGTCCATCGCTACCGCGAAGAGGTCCATCAGGATGTTGGACAGGATCGCAGAGGAGTACGGGGTCAACATGGCATTGGAGAACATGCCCTCGATGCCATTCATGCTGGGTCATACCGCTCAGGAGATGGCGGAGCTCATCGATGGTACCGAGATGCCGATCTGCTTCGATGTGGGTCATGCCAACACGGTCGGTCAGATCGACGAGATCATCGACCTTCTGGGTGACAGGATCATCAATGTTCACGTTCACGACAATGACGGTACTGCCGATAAGCATATGACCGTAGGCGACGGGAACATCGATTTCGAATCGGTGTTCAAGAAGCTTGGAAGGTATACGGGCAATTACATCATCGAGTCCCGTAGTCTGGAATCCGCGGTGGAATCCTTGGATCGCTTAAACGCGCTTCTTCGTTGACCGACCGGTAACGATTCCACGAACCTTGTTGTAGTAGAACGGTATCGCACCAAGTGCCAGTAGGCTGGCGAGCATGAACAGCAACGAAAGTGTCACCGACAGGTCGTTACCTGTCATCCACGATTCGCTGAGCATGAAGTCCGTCAGGAAGTGTATGCTGACGGTCGCGTAGAGTCCGTATTTGATGAACAGGTATGCCGTGATCAGACCGAACAGGAATGTCGGCAGGAACTTCCATGCACCCCATCCGGAAAGGTGTCCTGCGGCGAAGAACGTGGCGGACAACAGGACGAACGCCAACATCCATTTCCTGAAACCGAACCCCCCTAATAGATATCTGTATGCTGGCACATCCTTTTTGCCAAGTATCAGGCTTATGATTCCGATCGGAAGACCCAGCATGCATATACGACAGAGGAACTCCTCGTACACGGAAGCGTTCATCAGGGAGAACATGCCCTCCTCTATGCTGTCGAACTCCACCGTGTCGTTGACCCATCCGTTGGCAGTGCAGAACATGATGTATGCGAACTGGAAAAGGAACAACAGTCCATTGAGGCAGAGCGCTTCGTACAATCCAGTTTCCTTCAGTGCTTCCGTGTCCCCTTTGGATCTTCTGAACCTGATGAATGCGGAATACAGGAGGTATGCGATGCTGGCGATAACTATCGACAGTTCCGTGATGTAGATCAGTCTCATGCCCGTATCGCCTATCTCGAACAGCTTGGTCACTTCGGGTGTGATTATGAAGAGCCAGTAGCTGTGACCTTCGAATGCCTCCATCAGGTATGGCAACTTCACCGTCCCGACATATGCCTCGTAGAACAGTATCAACGTGCATAGTATCACGCAGGCTGTCATCAGTACGAAGGACACCTTGATCGAAGGTTTATGTGCTGGCACATTCGGTCTGTATGAATCGGTGGGCCTTCCGCACACCGCACAGAACCTGTATCCGGCGGAACTGTACTCCGCACAACCGGGACATATGTTGTCAGGGAGCGGGTCGGATGAGACGTCACGCCCGCAAACGTTACAGAATCTGTATCCCCTGATCCTGCAGGAAGAACAACTGTCACAGGGCAATCCGCCGTTGGGGATGCTGAGGTCTGCGCCACAAAACGAACAATATCTGCTATGTCTGGCTCTTTCCTCGTTGCATCTGTCGCAGCTCATATCTTCGCTCCGAGTTCCTGAAGGACGCCGTCCACCCTCTCGTATTCGATGATGGCAAGGATGGATCTCTTGTAGTTGGTGAGGTCGAAGAGCTCCTTGGCGATGTGTTCCTCTCTTCTGAGGATCATGGCATAGTTTCCTTTGATGGAACAAGCCATAGCATCCCATCCCTTGAGGAAGGATTCGGGACTGCTCATATCGAATCCCTTCTTCATCGCCTTCTTAAGCTTGCGCTTCTCCTTCAATAAGTCCCAGATCTTCACACACTCACAGTATGCGGCGGTGAACTCCTCGTCGCACATCTCCAATGGAACCGGCTTTATGTCCAACTCCCTACATGCGTCCACGACTGCCTTGAATGCAGGTACTGGCACATTGACCTCTCCGAACTGTTTGAGGAAGTGTGCGTACACAGCGTCGAAGTCGCTGGGGTCGTATTCTATGTCCTGATATTCGGATGCGTTGAATATTTCGATGTCCTCGATGCTCAGAGTAACGGCCACACAATCATAGCTGTTGTCTATCTGGCTCTTCACTCTGTCGTATTCGGAAACCAATCCTTTGACGACCGGCAGGATCGAGATCCTGCAACCGTTGAGTTCGGTAGTGATCATTCGACCTTGCTCCTGCTCATGACCATGTCGGTAAGGTCGTCCTTGTCATCGATCTTCCTGAGTTCATCCTTGGTGACGACCGCTGTGAAACGTACATCGGACAATCCACGATCCTTTTCAACGATCATCACGGACGGTCTGCCGGAGATGCGCGAGATGTCGGATGCGATACGCATCTTGTGCATGATGCGTTCCATATCGGAATCGGTACTTGTGAGGATGACCATGTTGTTGTCCCTGCTGAGTGCCTCGAACGGACTCTTCGTCACGGGTGTCACGGAATATCCGATGTCCAGAAGGTGGTTGAGGATTATGGAGTCAGTACGCTGGTCACCGCTCAGTTCGTATTCTCCCTTGCGGTTCTCATGCTTGTACTCGAACGGATCGACAGGTTCGATGATGGGTACGTCCAGGAACTCCTCGAGGCGCATCGCGGCATCGATCATGGCACCCATCCCCGTCTCGTACATCTGAATGGTGCGTCTGGATACTCCGGCGATCTCCGCCAGGGATCCAAGGCTGATTCCTCTCTCCTCCCTGACGGCCTTCAGAAGGCTGCTGTCCAACTTCACGTACAATCCGCCCGGTGCCGCGAAGATGAACGGCGGCACCTCTTCCAGAAGATGATCTGCAAGGGTCTCGTTGGAAAGGATAGGGATGTTGAATCTGGAATACACGATTCCCGGTTCCAGTTCCCCGGAACTCGATCTCTCTCCGATCAACAACGGGCTTGCACATAATGCATCTGCGAGGACCTTCATCTCGTCCGCGTTGTCTCTGGAGAATGCATCCACGTTGGACAGGATCTTGATGATCAGGAGCTTGTCGTCTTTCCTTCCGACGACATCGAAACAGATGCTGCGCAACGAGAGTGCAGAGGACACATCGTATCCCGCCTTCGCCAAGATCGCACGCGTGGTGTTTATCAGGTTCTCCCTTGTCATCTGAACCCGAATTGACTTGGTAGTTTATCACGTTTACCGATGATTAGGGGTATGTCAAAAAAAAGGAGGGGTGCTACCGCACCCCTTTGGGGGAATTCAGGCGATGGCAATGCGTTTAGCGTTAGACAGCGGACCTTTGGACTCGAGTCTCACTTCGAGGATCCCGTTGTTGTATTCCGCCTTGGCGGAATCCTGAGACACTTCGCATGGAAGGGCAACGGTCTTGGAGTACTTCTTGTACTCAGTATCGACCTTGATGCTGAGTGCCTTATCGGTCCCTTCGAGGATTATGTCCTCTTTCTTCGCACCCGGCAGTTCGATGGTGACGATGACATCGTCGCCATCCTTCACCACATCGGTGAACGGTTCGGAGATGGATGAATCCAGCCTTGGGGAGAATTCCCCTACGGCGTTACCATACTCCCTCACGTGCGGGATGCCGTCCGGGCCCTGGTACATGGTGTACCCGTAGGTCTTTCCTCTTCCTCTGGAGAGTTCGGCGAACATCTCGTCGAACCTTCTTTCGATGTCTCCTATGTTTCCGAATATGCTGTTCCACAGATCGTCCATTCTCACACCTCCTTGTTCCTTGAGTATTGACTAAGTTCCTTTCTGACCTTCGGACCGATCTTCTCGATAGCGGTCCTGAAGTGTTCCATCTGTACCTTGCAAGCGGCGATCTCCTCGTCACTTGGCATCTGTCCGGATTCCACGAGTTTCCTCACAGCGATCATGACCGCCTCGTTGCATACGGCGGAGATGTCCGCACCGGTGTAGTCCTCGGTATCCTTCGCGAGTTCTTCCAGATCGACATCCTCGGCGAGCGGTTTGCTCCTGGTGTGGATCTCGAAGATCTTCTTTCTGGACTCCCTGTCGGGGGTTCCGATGTAGATGCTCTTGTCGAATCTTCCGGGCCTGAGCAGGGCGGGATCGATGATGTCGGGCCTGTTGGTGGCTGCGATGACGACCACGTCATGCAGTGCGGACAGTCCATCCATCTCGGTCAACAGCTGTGAGATCACCCTCTCGGTCACGTTGCTGTCCGATCCGGTGCCTCTCTCGGATGTGATCGAGTCGACCTCGTCCATGAAGATGACACAGGGCGCGGCCTGTCTGGCCTTCCTGAAGGTCTCCCTCACGGCCTTTTCGGATTCGCCGACCCATTTGCTGAGGAACTCCGGTCCCTTGACCGATATGAAGTTGGCCTCGGATTCGGTGGCCACCGCTTTGGCGAGCATGGTCTTACCGGTTCCTGGGGGTCCGTACATCAGGATTCCCCTTGGCGGTTTGGCATTCATGTGGCTGAACACCTTGCTGTACTTCAGTGGCCATTCAACCGCTTCCTTGAGTTCCTGTTTCGCATCCTCCAATGCACCGATATCGTCCCATTTGACGTTGGGTTTCTCGATGAGCACCTCCCTCATGGTGGAGGGCTGCATCTCCCTGAGTGCCTCGACGAAATCGTCCCATTTGACCTCGATCTTGTTGAGCGTTTCCGAGGGGATCTCCTCTGCCTCCAGGTTCACATCCGGAAGGATGCGCCTGAGTGCAGCCATCGCAGCCTCCTTGGTGAGCGCGTTGAGGTCCGCACCCGCGTATCCGTGGGTGAGGTCCGCGAGCCTTCCGAGGTCCACATCCGATGCGAGCGGCATACCTCTGGTGTGGATCTGGAGGATATCGAACCTTCCGTCCCTGTCGGGGATGCTGATCTCGATCTCCCTGTCGAACCTTCCTGGTCTCCTGAGCGCCTCATCGATGGAGTTCGGTCTGTTGGTAGCACCGATGACCACGACCTTACCGCGGGACTTCAGTCCGTCCATCAGGGCGAGCATCTGTGCAACGATGCGTCTCTCGGTCTCCCCGGAGACCTCGTCCCTCTTGGGTGCGAGGGAATCGATCTCATCGATGAAGATGATGCTCGGAGCGTTCTCCTCTGCCTCCTTGAATATCTCTCTGAGCTTCTCCTCGGATTCTCCGTAGAACTTGCTGACGATCTCCGGTCCGCCGATGTAGGTGAAGTTGCTGCTGGTCTCCCCTGCTACCGCTTTGGCGAGCATGGTCTTACCGGTTCCTGGCGGTCCGTGGAGAAGGACTCCTTTCGGAGCCTCCACTCCCAATCTCTTGAAGAGTTCCGGGTGCCTCAGAGGGAGCTCGACCATCTCCCTGATCTTCTTGATCTCGTTGTCCAATCCTCCGATGTCATCGTAGGATACCTGAGGGATCTCCCCACCGCCTGCGGCGGGTTTGTCATTGATCTTAACCTCGGTGTTGTTGGCCATCATCACAGCGTCACCGGAGGGTGCGAAGGAGTTGACCACGAGGTCGATCTTGTTGCCCATGACGTTGAGTGCGATCTTGTCCCCTTTGGAGAGGACACGACCCTCCATCACCTGTCTGAGGTAATCCTCTCCGCCCTGGATCCTTAGCTGTTCTGTAGGGGCGAACGTGATCTTCTCAGCGTTCTTGGCGACGATCTTCTTGATGTCGACCTTCTCGTCTATTCCGGTTCCGGCGTTGCGCCTGGTGGTTCCGTCGATACGGATGATCCCCTTGTTTGCGTCCTCGGGTCCGCCTCTGAGGACTTTGACCGCGGTCTTCTTGGATCCGTCGATCTGGACGATATCCCCGACCTTGATGCCGAGGATCTCCATTACCTCCGGGTCTATCCTGGCTACGCCTCTTCCCGCCTCACCCGATTTGAGTTCGGCGACCTTGAGTGCTTTTTCGTTAGTCATTGCAATATCTCCTGTCTGATTGTGAATATATTAACGCCTCATCGCTACTGCGATTTCGTGTAGGCTACGTTCGATGTCTGTCCTTTGTGACATCTTTCTGATGATGTCCGCCTCCGGGACGTCGGGGTTGTTCAACATCTGATACATCAGGTTCTTGTGAAGGCTCGTGAATCCTTCATCGTCCAGTTGGGACATGGCCCAAGATATCATGTTCTGTCTCTTCCTTATCAAAGCGGACCTTTGTCTTTCGAGTTCTTCCACCTCTTTGTCAATACGCGAGATCTCCGATCTCAGTTCATCTATGGTTTCGGTGATCGGGATGACATCATCTTCCGAACCGGATTCGTCGGTAACGTCTGCGGAGAACATGCTTCTGCGCATGTCGATCACCACAGTGAATTCGGTCGTCGGTTCGTAGACGACCTTCATCGGGCCCATCGCACTGCTGACCTGGTGCCCGATGACCATCCCGTTGCGTTCCAACAGGTCCAGGTTCTTCATGATCGCCTGTTGACTGACACCGATCTCCTTTGAGAGTTGTAGGGGATAACTGGGCTCTTTGGTAAGGGATTCCAGTATCCTCCTGCGGGTTGGGTTACTGATCATGTTAAGGATCATATCGATGTCCATTCTATCACCGTGTGGTTGTTAACTGTTGGTTAACTACTGATGGGTAAATGATTGTTCTTCTATAAAAAGATAACTATCATTGTTCTAACTATATGGGGGAAAAATAGCAATTTCAAGACAGGGGGATCGGATTCAGGATAGTGGATCCACCACATATCGTGTAAAGAATGTGAAAAGTGGAATGTGTTTAGGACATTACTCGAACAGACGGTTCAACATCCATTCGCTGTCGAATTTGACGATGTCCTCATATTCTTGACCGTTGCACACGAAAGCGATGGGCTTTCCGATGGTGTGTGCGATAGACAATGCGGCACCGCCTTTGGAGTCCGCATCGATCTTGGTGAGGATGATCGCATCGATTCCGATCGCTGCATCGAACGCCTTGGCCTGTTCTACAGCGTCGTTTCCTGCGAGGGAGTCACCGACGAAGATCTTCAATGCGGGTTTGGCGACCCTGACAATCTTCTTCATCTCATCGATGAGGTTGCTGTTGGTCTGCATCCTTCCAGCGGTATCGATCAGGACGTAGTCCTTCTTCTTGGAGCGGGCGTGCTCGATCGCATCGTATGCGACCGCTGCGGGATCCGCGTCCTGGGAGTGCTTGACGATCTTGCATCCGAGCTTATCGGCGTGGATGGTCAACTGTTCGATCGCACCTGCTCTGAAGGTGTCTCCCGCTGCGAGGACGACTGTCTTGTCGTTCTTCATCAGGCGGTTAGCGATCTTAGCGATGGCGGTGGTCTTTCCGGTACCGTTGATACCAACGAACATGATGGAGACGGGTTTCTCCTGCTGGAGAATCCACTCATCGAAATCGAACTCGTTGAGCTTGAGGACGGAGTGTACGGCATCCTTGAGGGACAGCTCCACGATCTCCTCGAGAGTATGTCCTCTGCTGTACTTCTTACCAACGAGATTCTCCCTCACGCCGTTCTTGATCTCCTCGACGACGGGAAGGGCGACATCGGCCTCCATAAGGGCGATCTCCAATTCCCAAAGGAAATCGTCCATCTCTTTCTCGTTGATCTTCTTGGCGAAGAGTCCGGAGTCGGTGACGAGGGGCGTTCCACTGGCAGCAGCGGATTTCTTCTCCTCCTTCGCCTTCTTCTTCTCTTCCTTTGCGAGTTTGAGCTGCTCTTTCCTGGAGAGCTCTGGTTTGGGAGTTTCGGTGACCGGGGTCGGTTCGGGTACCTTGACGGGGGTCTCGGTAACCTTCACGACCTCGGGCGTAGCGGGTTTTACCGGTTCTTCAACAACCTTTGGTGTTTCCTTAACGACTTCGGGGACTGCGGGTTTCGCAGGTTCCTCGACGGTCACCTGAACATCGTTCTTGACCTCAGGGAGTGCAGGTTTCGCAGGTTCTTCAACGACCGGTGCGGGTTCGACCGGGGGCTCTTCCGCAACTGCGGCCGGAGCCTTCTTGAACAATCCCTTCAACTTGTTCTTGAGGTTCTCGAACATGTCTCTCTCACTGCTGCCTTCTCTGGTATTCCTGCTGGACTGCGGCTGCGAGGTTGGTTGCTGCAGCGTTCATTTCCTGCATGGACTCGTTGAGCTTGGTGAGGGCATCCTTGATCTCTGCGAGGTTGTCGCCGATGAACTTGCTTGCCTCATCGATGGACTTCTCCACGGAGATCTTGTTTCCGATACCAACGACAGCTTTGGGGGAGGCTGTGACCTTTGCGGTCACGAAGGACGAAGCTCCGACGGGTACGAGGATCTCGTCCCCTTCCTTTGCCTTGGCGAAAGCGTTGAGGGTCTCGCTTGCCCTAACGGTCTCTTCGAAGGACATCTGGAGAAGCTGTGACTGCTGGGTGAGAGCATTCAGCTGGTTTTTGTAAGCCTCGAGTGTCGCCAGAGCCTGACGGAGCTCATCGTCGTTCATCTTCACTCACCGGTGACTTTGTACTTGACGACAGGGTTGGTGATGTCTGCTTCTGCGACGTCAGTGACCTCTGCGATCTGAATCTGCCATCTCTTGAGCTTGTGTCTGCTTCCAAGGGTGGAGAGTGCCTGCTCCTTTGCGGCCTCTACGGAGACGTCTGCGATCTCAATGCTGAAGGGCTGCTTGCCCTTTTCCTGCCTGGCATCGTTGAATGTTCCTACTACGCGGAAAGCTTTCATTTTAATTACCTAAGAACGGCAAACCGTATCTATGAAATAAAGGTTTGCCTTGTTTGTCCATTTGTAGCCGTACACGGATGTATGTATGCTGGCACAGATAAATTTCTAGACTATCTGGGGATTTTTACGTTTTTTTCTTGGAATCTCGATGAAAATTTTTGAAGTGATTCTGTGCCAGTCAGAAGAACGGATCCTTCTCCTTGGTACCGTCCCCGTATTCCGCAAGGTTCTTTCCAAGAAGGAATATCGCTACATATTCCGGAACTTCCACGACACCGCTGAGATTGAATTGTTCGCCGTTCATCTTCAGTCTGTAGTCGCGCTTCATGTTGATCTTGACGGTATCAGTTTTGAACGTGTCGGGAATCGCTTGCACCATCGGATCGAAGTCCGTAAGTTCATCCCTGGTCAATGGCATGACCATCAGTCCGCTCTTTCCGTGGATGGATCCGGGCAAACGGATCAATCTCTTCACATCCGCTGTGACTGGCTCATCGACTTCTCCTGACAGTCTCACCGCCATGTCTTCCTGCATGATCTTGATGAGCAGTTCCTGTGTGTTGTGCTTCAGGGTGACCATCCTGTTGTTCTCGAAGATGAGGTCCCTGGACATCCTCAGGTCCGCCTGGATCTTTTCCAGGGATTTGTTGCCTTTTGTGGCAGGGTAGGTCCTTTTGATGTCTGGTACATCCATATCGCAGATATCATTCACCACTTCCTTCAGGCCATTCCTCATCCTTAGCTTCCATCCGCCTGAATCGGCCGGAGGGATGCCCCTGAAGTGTTTCACGTTAGGGATCGTACGTCCGTTCACACGGGCGGACCCCGTCGCTACATGTTCCATGGGGAAGACCCAGTCTATGTTCAGACCTCTGGATGTGATGTAGTCGACGATCTCCCTTCTCTCGGGCGATCCGAATTCCAGCACATCCGGGAGCTTCACATGAGCATGGTATCCGCGACCTCCCGAGAATACGATGCTGACATCCTTCTCGGTGAATCCCATGTCTCCGAAGAGGAACGAATCGACTAGTCCGATCATCTCCTTCTTAATCTGTGCCAGCATGTCCTCGAACGACATGTTCTCCGCACCTTCCAGGTGATCGGCATCCAGATCGAAGATCAATTCCGCACCCATCCATTCCTTCTCTTCCATGGTCGGCGCATCCGGTTTACGGTAGTATGCAGTGGAGTAATAGCTGTGTCTCGGAGCCTGGGTGGCCATATATTTCTGCAATTCCTGTTGATTCGAGAACGAGAGGTGTCTGATCATGAAGTTGCGGTCGAACATCATGAATCCAAACTCCCTGCGGGTGAATCTGTCGGGCATGGGCAGCGTGTTCGCACGATAGTATTTCCTGAATGATTTCAGAAGATAGCGCGAACTCGAGTCCATGTAATGGTAATCCGTACCAAACGATAAGTATCTTGTCGGAAGTCGTAATCTCATGGCACTTCCAATCTATGACGACCATCTGCATCTTTCACCATCCGGCAGGAACATCGAGGCACTGAAGGAGTTCAAGGCCGAAGGCGGAACCGGTCTGACCTTGGTCAATCTGCCGTATCCGGAAGTGCAGATTGCCGACGGGGAGGATTTCAGGAAGGCTTACGACATAACAGTCAACTTCTCGGAGGCAGGTCGCGAACTCGGATTGAACGTCCACACGGCCGTAGGTCCGTACCCGATCCTCTTGATACATCTCGCCGAGCAGTATGGGTTGGAGCGTGCAGAGTCCATAATGATGAGGGGCATGGAGATTGCGGCCGAATATGTCGCGGACGGAAGGGCGGATCTGATTGGCGAGGTCGGCAGACCTCATTTCGATGTCCCCCAGGACATCGTGGACGCATGCAACCGCGTTCTTCAATACGGTATGGATCTGGCACATGAGAATGACTGTGCCGTGATGATCCACAGTGAGTCCGAGGAATGGACGGACAGGAACCTTGCGGAGATGGCACGTTCCTCGGGTATGGATCCGAGGATGGTGGTGAAGCACTCGTCCCCACCGTGGGTCACACCCGAGGAGACATATGGCGTCACCCCCTCTGTGCCAGCATCGAGGAAATTGATCCGTGAGGCCCTGTCGAAGGGCAGACACTTCATGTTGGAGACGGATTTCATCGATGACCCTGCAAGACCCACATCCATCATGGCGGTGACCACCGTTCCGAAGAGGGTCAAAGGACTGTACGCCACCGGTGAGTTGTCCGAGGAGGACGTGTACCGTATGTGCCAGGATATTCCGGAATCCCTCTACGGAAGGAGATGATCCGCACATCTGTCGCGTGCGCCCGATTACCACCCCTTTTATAGTCCCAGGGCATTGATACACAACATGAGCAAAGCTGAGATTCTCTGTCTTTATGACGAGGGTGCACAGGTCGGCACACATCTCACAGGAGGGAAAGGCAGTTCCTTCCTGATCGATGTCGACGGTGAAAGGACCCTCTTCGACACGGGAGCTCGTGGAAAGGTGTTGGTACACAACATGTTGGAGTTGGGCATCGATTTCGATTCCATCGACCGTGTCGTCATCTCCCATGGGTCTTTGGACTACATCGGAGGACTCAACTCCTTCATGGATAACCGTAAGAAGAAGGTCGAGGTGGTTTCCCATCCATCATCCTGGAATGTAAAGAGGATGTTCGGCGGAAGTATCATCTCCGAGGTCAATGCCCCCGGAATCGAGCACAGGTACATCGACAGTGAATGGATCCAGCTCAGCAGGAATCTTTTTGTCACGCCTCCAATCAATGGTATCGCTAACGAGTCCGCATTGGTGCTTTCCACCGACGAGGGTGCAGTGGTCATCAGCGCGGCCGCCGAGGGTGG
>JAFVZR010000008.1 GCA_017508065.1 Candidatus Methanomethylophilaceae archaeon | reverse complement strand
CCGTGAACACGTACAGGATCCATTTCGCAAATACCGGGGACTCGATCATCCATGATATCGTAACGATATATGGTGCAAGCATAACATCTCCTGACGATCTGGTGCGCAAGGGTTACACGTTCAGCGATTGGGATATGTGGATACCCAGCACCATGCCTGCCAAGGACCTAACGATCGTGGCGGTATGGGTCGCAAACTCGTACTCCATAAGATTCATGCCGAACGGCGGAAACGGGACCATGTCCACCATGATCGCTACATATGATGCCGATACGGAACTGACGGAATGTTCGTTCAAAAGGACGGGTTATACTTTCACCGGCTGGTCCCTTTCATCCAAAGGTCCCGTATCGTTCAATGATGGATCCAACGTCGGAAACCTGGCGACGGGAGCGAGCGGCGATGATATCGTCGTGTTGTACGCGATATGGTCTGCAAATACCTATGTGGTGAATTTCAACAGCAATGACGGGAAAGGTGTTGTGGAGTCACGTACATTCACATACGATTCGGACGAATCTTTGCCGGAGGGATTGTTCACAAAGGTTGGTCATACGTTGACCGGTTGGGCCATCGAACCTTTGGGGGAATCCGTGAGGGCCGATGGTGCTAAAGCTGACAACCTTTCCACACATGATCTGGTGGAACTATTCGCGGTATGGGTTGTAAACACATACAGGATACAATTCCTGAACACGGGCGATTCCGTCATAGAGGACATCGTCGCATCATACGGTTCGGAGATCATCCATCCCGACCATCCGGTGTACAAAGGGCATACGTTCACGGGTTGGGATACGACCATCCCTGAGACCATGCCTGCCAACGGCCTCAAGATAAAGGCCACATGGTCCGTAAATTCATACACTGTCTCATTCGTCGGATGTGAATTGGACAGTATGGAGGTGAAGTTCGGTAACGGGTTAGGATTGGTCGAACCTACGCGCATCGGATATGATTTCAATGGTTGGAAGGAGGACGTTCCCGATACCATGCCGGATATGGGCCTGACGTTCACTGCCACATGGGTCGCATGTAAGATCCATGTACGTTTCCATGGTTTCGATGATCTGGAGCTTGTTGTGGACTATGATTCCAATTATGGCGATCTTCCGGATGCGAACAGGTCCGGATATGATTTCAGAGGTTGGTATGCAGAAGAATCCCTTTCAACACCGATAACCGGTGATGTAAAGGTGACGAATCCTTCCGATCATATGTTGTATGGTCATTTCGTGAAGATTTGGACATTGTCCCTACATTCGGACGATCCTGAACACGGTTCCGTGACAGGTTCGGGTGTTTTCGATGAAGGCACCTTGGTTTCTTTCAAAGCCACAGCGAACGATGGTTTCGCGTTCATTAGGTGGACCGATGGGGACATTAGTTCGGAAAGGACATTGAGGTTGGACTCGTATGTGGAACTGGTAGCAGTCTTCTCCAAGATACGTACGATCACCTTGGTCACGGACACTGGAACGGACATATTGGAATGCCCTACAGGTGAACACATCGACCTTCCCGACACCGGATCATTCAGGAAAGGGTTCGAGTTCGTGGGTTGGACCGACGGTAGACAAAGGTATCCAGTTTCTTCTCATTTCGTTATGGGGGAGTCGGACATCACATTGTACGGTATGTGGGCTCCGATGAGGTATCGTCTGACGCTCGAGTTCGACGCGGACGATGTGAGGGAGTTCCATCTATATCCCGGCGAATCGTTGCCTGAGGTGGATGTGCCAGATGTCTATGGGAAGATGTTCGTGGGATGGGATTCCGATCATCCCGAGTCCATGCCAGCCGAAGACCTTCATCTCAAGGCGGTATGGGTGGACAGGTTCGTGAGATACTCCTTCGATACCGGTGATTCGTCCAACGACCTCTCCCTGAAAGTGGGTTCGGATGTTCCGGATGTGAACGATCCTATGAAGGAGGGATACGTGTTCGAAGGTTGGAATCCGAAAGTGCCAGCAGTCGTAGGTACGGAGGATCTGACATTCGTTGCGGAATGGAGTCTCGGAACATATTCCGTGAGATACGTCGCATTCGATGAGTCCCAGATCTCTGTGGTCAATCTTCCTTACGGTGAACGTGTCGTTCCGATAACCGATCCTGTCCGTATAGGATACGAGTTCAAAGGTTGGTCACCGTCGATCCCGGAGACCATGCCCGGGCACGATCTGACACTCCATGCGATATGGGAGCAGTCCTTGTTCTCCATTGTGTTGGATTGTGGTGATGAGTCGTTGACATTGAAAGGAGCCTACGGTTCCGGGGTGGTTGTGCCGGAAAACGCAATGAATCGTGACGGATATGACTTCAGAGGCTGGACCATGGATGTGCCAGACACATTCCCTGATCATGATCTCACAATCTATGCGAAGTGGGAACCGAGGACTTACACAGTTACATTCGACCTTGATGACGATGTGGTCATGAAGGTAAGTTGCGGTGACAGGTTACCCATAATCGACATCCCCTCAAGAGAAGGTCATCGTTTCGTCGGATGGATCGGTTGGACCGATACTATGCCGGCGAAGGATGTCACCTTGATCCCGGAATGGGAATCGATGACGTATGTCGCGACCTTCGATCCATCGGATGGTTCCGACATGGTCCAAATGGAGTACCATTACGGGGACCACATCGATGTGCCAGCTGTTCCAGAAGGATGTATCGATTGGTATCCTGTAGTACCTAAGACGATGCCTTCGTATGACATCTCGTTCGTCGCAGTCATAGGGTCCGTTCCGAACAAGAACGGGTCCGTCCAAGAATGTCTAGTGGATGAAGAGGTGATGATGGTCCATATCGAGGATATCACTTCGGATTCGTTGCGCATAGTGAACAAGGGTGCATGGTCGATACTGTGCTACACATCATCATTGGATGATGCGCATGGGTACATAGTGGCTAGCGTGACCCCAACAGGAACATTTGGCGAATATGATATCGACGTTCATCCCACGTATGGGGGCATGAAAGGCCGGATCGTGGTGAACCTTCCATATCTGGGTCATGTAGGTGACCATGTTCTTGTGAGGTCCATCGACGGAACCGGAAGTCATACGGTGGAAACCGTATGTTCGGAGATGGATGGTAAGTTGTTCGTCTCGATAGAGACCTCCCCTTTGTCCAGATGTCAGATTCTTTCCGTCATGGAGGATCCCGACGATCCGTCTTCGGCCTACATGTATCCGCTGATGACCGTAGGGATGTTAACCCTCATACTGGCACTCATCATATGGAGGCGGTCGAGGCAGTAGAGTCCGCAACGATCTTCGAGATCCTGTTGACCTCGGCCTCCGGGTTCTTCCACCAACTGGGACTCCAGAGTCTGTAGATCTTCCAACCTCTGGATTCAAGATACTTACGTCTGTGGTAGTCCCTCTCCCTGATGCTCATGTTGCTATGGTAGAGCTTCCCGTCACACTCAAGACCCAGTACGAACTTTCCGTTCTTCCTGATGGCAAGGTCGATACAGTACCCGCCGATTCCCACGTTACGTTCGACATCGAACCCGTGTTTCGTCAGCTCTTTGTACACCCTCTCCGCGAATGCATCGTCGATGTCCGCGTAGGACATCTGGTCATCGACATCGTTCATGGATTCTAGGATGTTCTTGACGGATCCGCTATCTCCCGATCTCACTGCGAAACAGTATCTAAGGTACTGTTTCAGAAGTTTCGGACCCTCGTTCTTCATATCGTCCACATTGAGTTCCGACGGATCGAAGGATGTGACGATATGGATCTTCTTCTTCGCCCTGGAGATGGCGACGTTAAGACGGTTCTCCCCTCCGGACTGGTTCAACCATCCGAAGTTACGTACCAATCTTCCGTTCTCCGCTTTTGCATATCCGATGGAGAATATGATTATGTCACGTTCATCTCCCTGTACGTTCTCGATGTTCTTGACGAACAATCCTATGTCCTCTCCGTTCTCCTTCCTCTTGATCTCAGAATAGTACGATTCAGCGAATTCTGGGTCAGATGAACATCTGTTCTCCAGAAGGGAATCGATGAGGTCCATCTGAGAGCTGTTGAATGTGATGACTCCGATGGTCTCGTTCTCTTTCCTGTTACGGAAGATCTCGGCGATGATGTCCACGACCTTCTCGGCTTCGGCACGGTTGCTACGGTCCACCCACTTTCCATTGTCGAGTTTGTGTACCGTTATCGGTGGTTCGATGTCCTTGTCGATGTTGGGGGATACGTAGAGCCTTCCCTTGTAGAACGCGTGGTTGGAGAAGGATATCAGCTCCTCGTACTTGGAACGGTAGTGGTAGTTCAACATCACGTTGGGGTATTTGAAACGGGCAACATCCAGAAGGCTGTTCGCTTCCTCGTAGATGGGGATGTCACCCTCGTCCTCGGCATCGTCCTCGTCCATACCGATACGTCCTGCACCGAGTTTGGATGGGCGGAGCTGTTTGTGATCGCCCGCGATGATGACCTTCTTCGCCCTCATGATGGAGGGGATACCCTTCTCGACGAACATCTGCGATGCCTCGTCGAATATGACTAGATCGAACAGTCCGGGTTGCATGGGGATGATCTCGGACACTACATCCGGGGTCAACAGCCAGATCTTGATTCCCTTGAACAGTTCGAAATCGAATTTGCTGATGAATTTGGTGACGCTCCACTTCCTCTTCATCTCCGTTACACGGAGCATCTCGTTGTAGCGTTTCGAATCGGTGATCGATGCGAGATGTTCGGCCAATCTGCATTCGATCTCGTTACGTGCTATGTCCTTCTTGATCGACATGGCCTCGGACAGCTCGGCACCTATGTTCTCGAACGTCGATATTTCCTTCAAAAGCGCCTTGTTCTCGGCTTCGAACTTGTGGATGTGCTGCAGGAGGATGAAGTTGTACAGTTCGTCGTTCACCAGGTTCGGTGATGTGACCTCCTCCTTCGTCAGGTCGTACATGTTGTCGACATAGGTGATCTCCTCACGGGAGAGTGCCTCATAGGCGTTGTTGACCGTGGTGAAATCGTCATAGTATTCCAGGCCGCGGAGATATTCATCCATCTCGATATAGGTGCCCATGATGTCGGTGCATCTGTATCTGATCCAATACCTTTCGAAGACCTCTTCGATCCTTCTCTTCATCTTACCTTTTCCAAGGATCTTGCTGAAGAATCCGGAGTTGCGCCATTTGCCGATCTCCTCCTTCAGGGTGGTCATATCGGTCTTGGCAAGTTCCACCTCGTAATCGTTCAGATTGGGTTTGACATCCATCATCCATGGGTGTTGGGAACGCATATCGAGGCAGTCGTTCATGTTGAGGACCTCGGACGTCCTTCTGAACCTGTCGTGGATGGATGAGAGGGTGTGGTACTTACAATCGAGGAGTCTGCTCCTGAACATCTCGTTGAATGCGGAGTATTTGTCCAGCTGGCTCTTGTCAGTGGGATCGAAACGTTTGTTGTTGGTGTACAACCAGTACGGATCTATGCCGAACTCACAGGGCTGGTACAGTTTCCTCTCTATGAATTCGAGGTCTTCGAACTTCGTTTCGATCTCCCTGGATTTGTCCTGGGAGGACTGTCCGTACCTCGATTCGGGTTTGGTGAGATGGGTCATCGAATCCATCTGTTTGAAGAACAGTTCCTTGTTGTTGACATCGTCGATGAGCATCGCGTATTTGGAGAGGCGGCCCAATCTGGAATAGACAACGTCCAACGCAGCCTTCTTCTCGGACACCATCAGTACCGTCTTGCCGTCATTGGCAGCATCGGCGATGATGTTGGTGATCGTCTGGGACTTTCCAGTTCCGGGAGGGCCCTGGATGACCAGTTTATCGGATAGCTTGATCCTGGCCATGACCTCCTCCTGTGCGGAGTTCAGGTCGTTTATGTACGTGAGTTCGCTCTCGCGGAACTCCTTGTTGGGATCGAACACATCCTTGCCGCCGATACCGTCCGATTCCATGTTGACCAGGAGTTCGTCCAACAGCGGGTTGACCATCTGTCCGTCCACGATCTTATCGAAATCCTTCTGGATCGAGTTGGAGTATGTAGGAAACCTTCCGATGACGGCATTGAGTTTGAGGTGCAGTTCTCCGGGCGGGTATTTGGGGAATTCGTCCGCCAGGTAGTTCTCGAACTTCATAAGGTCCTTGTTCAGAGGGTCGTATTCGATGTTGAATCCGATCTCCTTGTAATACTCGAGGACGGTGCTGATGAAGTTATCCCTCTTGACATCGTCGAGGGTATTGTCGGGAAGCACCTTGTTGATCTTGTTGAACTTGAAGTATGCCAGGATGAGTGTGTTGTTGTATACCACATCCCTGCTCTCGTCAGAACGGAAACTGATGGAGTCAGCGTCCCTTATGAATTCCACTGGGAACAGTACCAGAGGTGCTCTGACATTGAAATTCTCGCCGGGGAGACAACCCTCGATGAACGGATATCCCACATATAGGTCGTTCTGACCTTTCTCCCTGATGATCCTGTTGATGTTCCTGTTGATCTGGGTCAGTCTATTGAAGTAGTCCGCTTTCTTGTTGTCCGCACCTCTCATGTTGGGTGTGGCGAGTACGACTTTCTTCTGTCCGAAGAGTGGGGGTATGGGGTCGGAACGATGGGATATGAGGAACAGATCGAAGCTCTCCTTAGCACTGGGTATCTTGGGCATATAGAGGAGACGGTTGCCGCGGCTGATGTTAACCAGTTTCTTTTCGAGTTCGTGCAACGCACGTTCGACGGATTCGTTCATGGAGATGGACTTCACCTTGGTACCGTCCTTGACGTTGTACTCGTTGATCACCGCGAGGAATGTTTCGGCATATCTTTCCATGAATGTGTCACCGATGCCGGATATCATTCCGAAATCCGCGATCTTCTGAGGTCTGAGACGTACCATCTCTACACATGCCTCATCCGTACACACACGTGGCCTTCTGCCTCCCACGACCTTGCCGCTCTCTCTGAGCTCGTCCCTCTTTTTGATCAAGGCCGCGTACAACTCCTCGTTCGTATCCATCGTCATACCCCTGATGATGCATCGAAACCGATCGATATCGGTGGGTCGGAACATAGGCTCCGCCAATGCATCCCATCCGTGGGTGTATGTGACTGCACATATTAAGCGATTGTCAGCAATCGAATAGACAAACCATGTTCAAACGATGTTCTGGCACAGCGGTTCTGTCATGACGCGTGGGCGTGCGCGCACACATGTACCTATATATGTCACTTCGACGTTGTCAGCGGTATTGAGTACCGAGTTCCGCTCGGTTTTGGAGAGATTACAGATGAAGGCACTATTCAATGATGGCAGGGTAGAAGAGGTCGAGGATGAACTTCCGGTCATCAGACACACCGCATCGCATATCATGGCACAGGCAGTCCAGAGGCTCTATCCCGGAACCAAATTGGCTATCGGACCCGCCATCGATGACGGATTCTACTATGATTTCGACAAGGATGGAGGTTTCACTCCCGATGACCTCGATAAGATCGAGGCCGAGATGAAGAAGATCGTCAAGGAGAACCTCAAGATCGAGACCTACACACTCCCCAGGGACGAGGCCATCGAGTTCTTGAAGGGAAAGGGCGAGATCTACAAGGTCGAGCTTGTCGAGGACCTTCCGGAGGACGCACCCATCAGCTTCTACAAGCAGGGCGAGTTCGTGGACCTTTGTGCCGGACCACACCTCCTTTACACCAAGGGACTCAAGGCATTCAAGCTCACTTCACTCGCAGGAGCCTACTGGCGCGGAAACGAGAAGAACAAGATGCTCTCCAGGGTCTACGGTACCGCATTCCAGGACAAGGAGAAGTTGGAGGCATACCTCGCCATGATCGAGGAGGCCAAGAAGAGGGACCACCGCAAGCTCGGTAAGGAATTGGGTCTCTTCACCATCATGGATGAGGGTCCTGGATTCCCGTTCTTCCTGCCCAAGGGAATGACCCTCAAGAACACCCTCATACAGTATTGGAGGGAGCTCCACACCCGTGAGGACTATCAGGAGATCTCCACTCCTCTGATCCTCAACAAGCACCTCTGGGAGATGTCCGGTCACTGGGACCACTACAAGGACAACATGTACACCACCAAGATCGATGACGAGGACTTCTGTGTGAAGCCCATGAACTGTCCCGGCGGTGTGCTCGTCTACGGTAACGATTCCAGATCCTACAGGGACCTTCCTGTCAGGTTCGCGGAGCTCGGTATCGTCCACAGGCACGAGAAGTCCGGAACCCTTCACGGTCTGATGAGGGTCAGGTGCTTCACCCAGGACGATTCGCACATTTTCATGACTCCTGATCACATCAGTTCCGAGATCAAGGGTGTCGTCAGGTTGATCGATGAGGTGTACAGCAAGTTCGGATTCTCATATCATGTGGAGCTGTCCACCCGTCCCGAGAACAGCATGGGAAGCGATGAGGACTGGGAGGCTGCCACCAACGGTCTCAGGACCGCATTGGAGGAGCTTGGTTTGGAGTACGTCGTCAACGAAGGCGATGGAGCATTCTACGGACCCAAGATCGATTTCCACCTCGAGGACACTCTCGGAAGGACCTGGCAGTGCGGAACCATCCAGTTGGACTTCCAGATGCCGCAGAGGTTCGATCTCTCCTATGTCGGTGCGGACAACGATAGGCACAAACCTATCATGATCCACCGTGTCATCTTCGGTTCCATCGAAAGGTTCATCGGAATCTTGATCGAACACTACGGAGGAAAGTTCCCCGTATGGCTTTCACCCGTACAGGTCAAGGTCCTCTCCGTCTCCGAGAAGTCCAGGGAGTATGCCAACTCCATCTATGCAAGGATGAAGGCTGCAGGCATCAGGTGTGAGGTCGACAACAGGGACGAGAAGATCGGATACAAGATCCGTGAGGCTCAGCTCCAGAAGGCACCCTACATGCTCGTCATCGGAGAGAAGGAGGTCGAGAACGGCAACCTTACCGTCAGGAGCAGGGACAAGGGAGACCTCGGAGCTATGGATGTCCAGGCATTCATCGACCAGGTCCTCAAGCAGACTGCCGAGAGACAGGACTGATCCTAAACCGTCGGGGGTCTCCCCCGACATTAGAGTTTTCCATTGAGTAGCTACCAAATTATCCGATGATTTTTTCCGTTTTGGTATTCTGTGCCTGTGTTTTATACTTGTACAAATATGATTCAACCATGGAGCTCAACGAAGCAATCCAAAACCGTCATTCAGTCAGACAGTACACCTCACAGAAGATCGAGGGCGATGTCCTCTCCGCATTGCAGGATGAGATAGACCGTATCAATTTAGAGAGCGGGCTGCACATCCGTCTTGTAACCAACGATCCCAAGGCTTTCACCAGTCTTCTTGCAAAGAACATCTCCAAGTTCAAGGGGGTTCAGAACTATCTCGCGATCATCGGTCCCGAGTCCGACGATCTTGACGAGAAGGCAGGGTACTACGGTGAACAGATCGTACTACGCGCTCAGGAATTGGGACTCAATACCTGTTGGGCACTAACCGCAGGTAAGAAGGATATCAAGAAAGATTTGGAGAAAGGATACAAGAATGTTATCTCGATAGCCATCGGATATGGGGAGACTCAGGGTATCCCTCACAAGAGCAAACCTATCGAACATTTCGCAGATGTGGATGGTGCACCGGAATGGTTCGTCAACGGGGTGAAATCCGCGATGTTGGCTCCCACCGGTATGAACAAGCAGGATTTCCGTTTCGAACGTGATGGGGATAAGGTTCACCTCGTTTCCGGAAAGGGAAAGCTCAGGAGGATCGATGAGGGTATCGTGAGATACCACTTCGAATGCGGAGCCGGAAAAGAGAATTTCGTTTGGGATTGAGGGTTCAGGGGCGACGATGGTGACCCGTCGCCCCTTTTTAGATCCATGAAATCGGTTCGTTCCGGAATCTCAGATCCTCGTCAGGAGGTCCTGATACAGTTCCTCGGTGGATCCGTCATCAGAAAGGTTGGTGACATAGACCTCTTCTGCAGTATGGATGACTATGGCTTTTGAAGTATCCTTGTACACTGCGAGGGTGTATCTTCCGAATTCATCGTTCTCAAAATCCCCTATGAGGACTTTATTGTTGGCCGTACCGATCACACGGTGTCCGTAATCGATGTCGTTCCTCAATTCGATGTATGTGATGTCCGAGTATGGGATGGAGATCTCCGATTTCAGGGATGCATCGATCTCCACGTCGGAATCCGTGAGCGTGACGTTGACACTGCCCATGGTCATAGAGAAGACGATACCTACGACCAATGCTATGGCCGCGACAGCGGATATGGAGCACACTATGATGAGTCTGCGTTTGGACTTCTTCTTGCATTCTTCCGTTCCGGACGCGATGTCCTCGGTGACCTCCTTGCCGGAAAGTGTGGTGAGTCTCATAAGGAGGTCCTTGGTCT
>JAFVZR010000007.1 GCA_017508065.1 Candidatus Methanomethylophilaceae archaeon | reverse complement strand
TCTATGGACTCCTCCTGTTCACCGGTCGGATCCAACGGGACCTTCAACGACTTCATGTGTGATTATTTAGCTTATATTGTATATATAAAGTGCTGTAGAATCGAGTACCTCACGACAAACGGTCGGATTCTTTGGAAATGATGCACATTTCACATCTTAACCATACTGCCACGTTCTCACTTACGATCCTCAATGGAATATGACATTAGATCCATCGGATATCATTGTAACTTCATCCGATCACTCACTGAAAAGGTGAGGGTATACCATCATTCATGGGATATCCCATTGGATGAGGACATCACATGTCCGAACCCATAGCTTAGGATTCCCTAACTGGGAACGTTACGTTTTCCTTATGATCTAAAAATTCAGACTCGATTGGAATCCCTATTCCCACATATGTGTCAATTCCCGGATTTAAGGATGGGCGGTTTTGGATATCTGTACGTTTTTAACCACCCTCAGTTTTAAATGGGAAATATCTCTAATCGACCGTATGGCAATCGATGAGGCCAAGATGGTCATAGTCGTCAGGGCTGACCTAAAGATGTCCAAGGGAAAGGCGGCCGCACAGGCTGCGCACGCAGCGGTCAACTGTGCGTTCGCATCCAAAAAGAAGGACTCCAAGACATTCGACAAGTGGATGGACAGCGGACAGAGGAAAGTCGTCCTCAAGGTACAGGATGAGAGGCAGTTGTTCGAGATCAAGGCCATGGCGGATGCCGCAGGTCTGATCAATTCCATAATCACAGATGCAGGAAGGACCGAGATCGCACCAGGTTCCGTGACCTGTATAGGAATCGGACCGAGTACCGATTCAGTTCTAGACAAGATCACCGGCGGACTGTCTATGCTATGATTTCCCTGAGGGCCCTCGCCGCTTCGACAGGGTCCTTCTGGGACACCACTGCGGAGATCACGCAGATCGCATCCGCACCCGCATCGACGACGGACCTTGCATTGTCCTTGTTAATTCCGCCTATCGCATAGACGGGTATTCTCACAGAATTCTTGATCTGGGTCAACATGTCGAGACCGTGACCCGGGTCAGCATCCAGTTTGGATTTGGTGTCGAAGACCGGACTCAGTGCGACATAGTCCGCACCGTCCGATTCCGCTTTCAATGCCTCCTCCACGTTGCCAACGGAACATCCGAGGATGAATCCCTCGGGAGCCCTCCTTCTTGCATCGGAGATGCACATGTCCGACTGACCCAGATGTGCACCGTCCGCCTCGACCTCCAATGCGATGTCGAAACGGTCGTTCACGATGAACTGGGTATTGTACCTGTCACAGATCCTCTTGCACTCCCTGGCATAGCGGAGGAATGTCCCATCGTCCGCGTCCTTGTCCCTGAGCTGTACGATCTCCGTACCGCCCTGACAGCAGAGTTCTGTGATCTGGGTATGTGACAGTCCGTTGGAGAGCCCTTCGTCCGTGACAACGTAGAGCAAGGCCATCTCATTCCACCTTTCTCATGGAATCGAACTGTTCGCAGGTGAGGTTGAACAACGAATCCAGGAGATTGACCTTGAAGGAACCGGGTCCCTTCGACTCGGGTGCCGCAAGCTCTCCAGCGATGGAGAATGCGGAGATCGCGGCTGCGACGGAATCGACGGACACTCCGTTGGCACCGATGTAGCAACCTACGACGGATGAAACCATGCATCCGGTTCCGGATACGCATTCCATGAGCACGTGTCCGTTCCTGAGGGTCAGTGTGCGTTCTCCGTCGGAGACGTAATCGGTCTCTCCGGTCATCGCGACGATGCATCCATACTTCTTCGCCAGGGTCTCGGTGGCCAGCTTCTCGTTGTTCGAGGAGACGGAATCGACACCTCTGACCTCTCCTCCGATTCCGGAGAGCACTCCGATCTCACCTGCGTTACCCTTGATGACATCGACCTTGACATCGGACAGGATCTGTGCAGCTGCCTCGTTCCTGTAGTTGCTGGCACCTACTCCGACGGGATCGAAGATGACCGGGATCCCGTTCTCGTTGGCGATCTTTCCGGTAAGGATCATGGAGTCTACGGTCCTCTTGTTCAGTGTACCCATGTTGAGGACGACTGCGGAGGCGATCCTAGCGATGTCGACGACATCCTTGGCACTATCGGACATGACGGGTGATCCGCCTGCACAAATGGAGACGTTGGCACAGTCATTTACCGTCACATAGTTGGTTATGTGGTGTACCAGCGGTCTCTTCTCCTTCACATTCTTCATGTATTCCGATCCGGACATGGGTGGAAAATCCTGCTTATCGTGTTTAAATGTGTTGATTGACGCGTTGTTAACCCATTTTTTAACATAATAATATAAGTAGAGAGTCGTCATAGAGGGCGCTGTTAGAAATGGCTGCAAAACTAGGTCAGAAAAAGAAGGGGCAGAAGGTCAAGAAACCTGTCCAGCCCGTCAACGATATCGAGAAGGACTCCAATGTCGTCCTGACCAAGACTCCCGAAGAGGTCAACGTAAAGCGTGAGAAGGCCAAAGTCGCAGAGAAGAAGGAAACCGGATTCTTTGCGTTCCTCCGCAAGTTCGATCCCATCGCGTTGTCTTGTTTCATCGCGATCCTCCTTGCAGGGGTCGTCGTCATTGGTGCCTATGTGAACGCTACTTACATCAACCCCGAATGGGACAGCCCCGTCGCCGTCGATGGAGATTCCGTCGAAGTCAGATACGTCGGATCCTACGGCGGATACTACTGGGAAGAGGGTGCAGTCATCTTCGATACCAATGTCAAGGATGTCAACGATGACAACGTCAAGTACGCAAAGAGCCTCTCCTACGTCAACAAGACCAAGTTCGACCTCCTCAAGTTCGAGGTCGGCGGTGATGACGTCCTCATGGGATTCAGCGATGCAGTCGTTGGAAAACTGATCAATTGGACCGCTAACGCCAAGATCGCACCCGCGGACGGATATGGTGTCTCCGAGAAGTTCGCACTCTCCGCATTCACCATCCCCATGACCGGTCAGATGAGTCTTGCAGACTTCAACACCTACACCTCCAGCAACCTGAAGGCATCCGACCTCTCCGGTACTTCCAAAATCGTCACCATGCCTCTTGGACTCGACGCAGAGGTCAACCGCGGACTCAACGACACCATGGTGACTTACAGGTATGTCGATGTCGAGGCAGGCGAGAAGACCGCAAAGATCGACTCCAACACCAAGTACACCGTCTCCGATGTAACCTCCTCCGGATTCAAGGTCACCTACAAGACCGAGGGAGCAAGGGAGTTCAAGGCTGTCGGTGTCGTAGACGGATCCGAGCAGGTCATCTACATCGATGACTTCGACCAGAAGAACACTTTCAAGTGGAAGGTCGGAGCAGTCGACAACAAGGGTATGGAAGAGCAGAAGGGCGAGACCCTCTACTTCTGGATCGAGATCGTCGACATCAACGATTACGCTGATGCATAAACGGGACTTCGGTCCCATTTCTAACTTTCATTTGGCACATGGAAATGCCGTGTGCCAGATCCTCTGATTTTTCTCATTATGTGATTCCGATCGTATCCGTCATGTTCACGGATTCGTAGAAAAGGGGTAGTGGGTACATGCCACAGGGGCATGACCCAGATTTAGGGTTTAGAGGAACAGGTCCAACTTGTCCAACATATCGTCGGGATTCTGTGCGAACAACCTGATGACCTTCTCATTGGAGTTCCTGTCCTTGTCCACGAGGACGTCCGGAACGTATCCGATCTTGTCCAATGTGGAACTGACGAGTTCCCCGGTCAGGAGCTTCTTGTTCTTCTTCCTGTCCATGTACTCGACGGACAGTCCGACCTCCTCGATGAGGTCCACGAGGTCCTCCGAATACTGGAGGTTCATGTTGCATCTCATCTTGGGGTTACGCTCCATTGCGGAAAGGATCACGTACGACAGCTGGTCGGCCACACCGAACTTGGATTTTCCGTTCTTCCTGAGGAATCCGTTGTGGAAGGTCAACTTGCCTTCGATGGCGGCGATGTCCTCCGGGCCCGCGGCGTTCCTCTTGGCGTATCCGATGTTCATCCCGCCCTTGGGAACGAGGTCCTCGGTGATCATGTCGATGAGGTGTTCGGAAGCCGTGTCCAACTCGTCGAGGATGGCATACTTCTCCTTGTCCCCGCTCGACCTAACGACGGGATTGACCAGTTTGTTACCCAATCCGATCACGTATTGTTCCGCGATGGACTGCTGGATCATCTCCCTTGC
>JAFVZR010000083.1 GCA_017508065.1 Candidatus Methanomethylophilaceae archaeon | reverse complement strand
AGGGAGCGGTAATGTATCGGGAACGTACAACAACCGGAGTCCAATCTTTCTGTGGACAGCCCTATCGAATCCAATGCTACGACTCCCGCATCCTCCAGGAAAGGCACCATGGCGTTGACTAGACATCCGGGTGAGAGACATACGTCCCCGCCATCTACGTAATCGGCAGGTTGTACCTCCGTGTTATCGGGTTTGGGGATGTGATATCCGGTTTCCTTGAAGGATTGCGGGATCTCCAGGGAGTTCACGGTACAGTTCATGTACATCATGACCTTCCATGGATCGGTGTATCCGCAAATGGTGGAACATTCCCCGCAACCGATGCATCTGGACACCTTGGATTCGTCACCTTTCAGGACCGCCATAGGGTCGCAACCGCCCTTGTTGTACGATGGGCATACGACATTGCACTCTCCGCACCCTACGCATCCGTTCATCAGTTCCACGATGTCCGCACGATGTTCCATGTACCCGAATTGGTGTCCGGTTATAAGATAGGCCTATATGGTCGACATGTGATTCGCATCCATGAGGTCCGTCTCAACCGGTTCGGCTCCGGCCGCAATAGGTCCGTATTCACAGGCAGTGGAATGTAACGGTATGGTCTTCGTATCCGGGCAGTTGCCCGTCGACCCTATGACAGGTGAAATGCCAGACACTCCTGCCGAGCAGGCGAGACGTGCTTTGGAGAATGTCAGGGCCATCGTGGAATCTTCCGGATGCACCATGGCCGATTGTGTGAAGGTCACGATCTATCTCACCGACCTCTCCGCATTCGTTCAGGTGAACGAGGTCTACAAGGAGTTCTTCGCGGAACCCTATCCCGCACGTTCCTGTATAGAGGTGTCCGCCGTTCCCAAAGGTGCGATGCTCGAGATAGACGCCATCGCGATCCGTTCATCTTGAGAAGTAGCGCACGCCCAATCTCTTGGCGATGGCAGCGCATTCCTTCTCCTCCCCGTCCGTTATGGATCCGGAGACAGTGGTGACCGTCACGCCGGGTACGGTGCCCACACAACCCTCTATGAACGATATCAGCGCATCATAGCTTTCGATACCGAACTTGGGGTCGCAGATCTCCAGATATCTTTCGGCATTGGGGGCATTGATCGATATCGAGACGTTATCGATCCTACCCTTCATATCGGGGATCACGTCACGTCCGTTGATGAGGTTACACAGACCGTTTGTATTGAGGCGTACCCTTTTGTCGTATCTGTCATGGATGATGTCAGCTATGGTCAGGAGGTCATCCATCCTCTCTGTGGGTTCGCCGTATCCGCAGAACACTATCTCGTCATAGAGGGACATGTCCCATCTGTCCAATTCCTCCACCACTTCATCTACGGTGGGTTCCTTATCCAACCAGAGGTCCTTGGCATCACCGAGCCCCTTCTTCTGATTCCTGACACAGAAGCAACATCTGTTCGGACATCTGTTGGTGAGGTTCAGATACAGGTTCCTCTTGTAACTGTATGCGATGGTCATCCGGAAGCCTCCCGGGAGATCTCCGCTACCTTGAATCCGCCCACTCTTAGGAAGTCGTCCACCGACAATTCTAGTTGGTATCCCACCTTGCCTGCACTGACATAGATCACATCTCCGTTCAGTACGGAGGAATCTATGACGGTCGTGAACGGGCGTTTCATGCAGAACGGTGAACAACCGCCATGTACATATCCCGTGATGGAAAGCAACTGTGCGGACGGCATCATGGATACCGACTTCTCTCCGACGGATGCGGCGGCCTTCTTCAGGTCCAATTCCTTCTCGACAGGTACGACGAACACGTTGTATTTCTTGTCCTTGGTGACTGTGACAAGGGTCTTGAATACCCTGTCCGGGTCCTCCCCCAGGATATTGGCCACGTCGGCACCCGAAAGTTTAGGATCCTCCTTGTACGTGTGGACTCTGTACTGAACATCTGCCTTGTCCAACGTCCTCATGGGATTGGTCTTCACCTCTGACATGACACTCCAATCCGTGTCCGACATTATAAGGGTACGTTGGCGACATCACGGTTATTAACACAGACTACTCGGATATCCAAATGTTAATAACTTGATGATAATGTTTTAATAATATCTTGTACGAAGCGGTGGTATGGATAAATTGATCGTACTGTTGGGCTACATGTTCATTCTGTGCGTGGTCTCCGCGGCTGGTGCATACCTGCCGCAGATCAGGAAGATGGATGATAGGCAGACCCACTTCCTCATCGCATTGAGCGCAGGTATCTTCTTGGGCCTCCTTTTCGTGATGTTGATCCCGGAGGCATATGAGCAGTCGGTTCACCATGAGGGACGTTCCTTCGAGACCGTGTCCTACCTTCTCCTTGCAGGATTCCTTCTGATCGCCTTCGTGGATGTTTTGATCAAGCACTTCCACATGGCCAGTTGCCCCTGTGAATGTCACCAGGACGATCATAAGCATGAGATCACATCGCTTTCCGCATTCGTAGGATTATCCGTTCACGCGATATGTGACGGTCTTGCGCTTTCAGCAGCCATCCTTGGCGGAGAGGAGATAGGTCTTGTTGCACTGGTGGGAATGTGCGTCCATAAGTTCGTGGTCATGTTCTCCCTTTCCTCGTCCCTATTGCTCACGGACAAGGACGCACGTGGAAGGTGGTTCTATCTTGTGGCGTTCATTCTGATCTCTCCTGTGTCCGCCATTGTGTTCTACCTGTTCTTCAGCGGATTCGATGTCGACAATGTTGTAGGTCTTCCGTTGGCATTCGCTGCCGGAACGTTCATGTTCGTCACATTTTCCAACATGCTTCCGGAAGCATTCCACAGGAAGGATCATGAGTTGAAGTCGTTCATAGTCGTGATGATAGGTGTCTGTATATCCGTTGTCACAATACTCCTGGTGAACCTGGTCGGCGGACATTCGCACTGATCATCCTGTATATCCGGTGCGGACTATCTCCGCACCGTAACCTTCCTTCTCACACAACCTCTCAATCTCGGACATATGTTCCAGCAATATGGGTATGGACTTGCCCGTGGTCTGTACCCTGATAGTTCCATCCGACAATCTGGCTCTTATCAGTTCTACACCTGTGGCCAAACGGATCCCGGATTCGATGCGACCGATACGTTCCAAAAGGACCTCATCGGTCTCGATGCCGATGGGTATACGCATGAGGAGACAGGTCTCCTTGATCATGGGAAACGGCAGTGCCAGATCTTCGATGTATGACTCTATTCCCTTTCTTCCGATGCCCATGTCGCGGAAGGGGGACTCGATACCCAGTTCCATCCCCGCCCTCATTCCGGGACGGTCGGTCGGATCGTCGTCGAAATTGTCCCCACAGAGTACATGTTCGATACCCAATTCATGTGCCAGATCCAGGGATTCAGAATAGATGGTCTTCTTGCAGAGGTAGCATCTATCGGCCGTGTTCTGCAGAACGATTCCGGAGAGTCTGTCATCCATCACACGTTTCACGACCCTGAATCCGAGATGGTCGGATATCTTATCGATCATATCGACGGTACGTTCGGTCTCCATCGGGGTGGATAGGTAGAATGCGATCGCATCATCCCCAAGTGCATCCTTACAGATGCTCATGAGCACCGTGCTGTCCAACCCTCCGGAGAAACAGACCAACACTCTGCCCATGGTCGAGATGTGATCCTTCAGATCCTCGAATCCGGTTCCCATGGCAGGCATATCATCGCGCGCACTTTAATAGGCGCGCGTCGTTGAGGAGGTCATGGACCTCCGTTCATTGTTGGAGTCATACAAGGAAGGAAGGATCTCGATAGAGGATGCCGAGAAGGAACTCCGTTTGGATTATGTCGATTCCATCGGTGACGACGTCCTGTTCGATAGGGCGAGGGAGTTAAGGAAAGGGATCCCGGAGGTCGTGTACGCATTGTCAAAGACACCGGAGGCCGTTGCCAGGATAGCATCCTCCAGAAAGGGATTGACCCTGATCTCCAAGGCGAATGCGTGCCATTTGGAAGCTGTGAAGGAGGCCGTTCCGGAGGCAATCATCAGATACGATTGCGGAATGGCGATAATCGGTCGTATGCCGGAGACCAATCGTGGTAAGATCGGTATCATCACGGCCGGTACATCCGATATCCCTATCGCGAAGGAGGCACAGATCATGGCTGAGGCCATGGGGGTCGAATGCGTCATCGAGTACGATGTAGGCGTCGCAGGTATCCATAGGGTCATCACGCCCATGCACAGGATGATCGAGGAGGATGTCGATGCGATCGTCGTCGCAGCCGGGATGGAAGGTGCCCTCCCTACGGTGATCACATCCTTGTCACCCGTACCGGTAATAGGTGTGCCAGTATCGTCCGGATATGGCATGGGCGGTAAGGGAGAGGCCGCATTGATGAGCATGTTGCAGAGTTGCTCTCCGGGTCTGACGGTAGTCAACATAGACAACGGGATCGGGGCCGGTTCCACCGCAGCCCTCATATCGATATCCGGTAGGCGCAGATGAATCGCATCACACTCCCGTTCGATTGGATAGATCCGCCCAAGGAGAAGGTGGCGGATGACGGACTGTGCATAATATGTAAAGGTGCCAGACGTCTCTGTGGAAAGGACCGTTGTCCATTGATGATAAAGTTCTATTCCCAACAGAAGACCGCACCGCTCATCGATTTCAAGGACCTTTCGGGCTCGTGTCCTCCCGCGGTGTTCGTGGGTCGTTACGGGTATCCGAAGGTCGATATCGGTCCGTTGTTGCCTCCGTTCCATGGGGACACGTCCATAATGGACAAACCGGAGCAATGGGTCGGAAAGAGCATAGACGAGATCACAGACATGAGGTTCGGTCTCGTGCGCGGAAAGGTCAGGATAGATGCCAAGGATTTCGCCAAGTCCGGTAGGATCGTGGATCAGATCCAGGAGCTGGCACTTACTGAAAGACCTGTAGATATGGAGGCCAGTTTCCTTCACAGGCCGAAAGGGAGATTGATCCTCGATGACGAGGTACAACCGTTCGGCCCCTCGGCCAGGATGGAGAGCATGCGTGCAGGAACGGGAAGGTTCGAGAGGTACCTCGAACGTAGTTTCTACGACACCGATATGAAGGCCACGGACGCCGTCATAACCGCCTATGAGAACGGTACTCTGATATCGGAGATCCAGAAGGCCTTCTCCACCGCCACGATGGGTGTAGGCGGCCAAAGGCGTTTCGTACCGACGAGATGGAGCATCACGGCCGTTGACGATATCATTGGAAAGCATCTTCTCAGAACGACCAAGTTCAACAACACCATCGACGAGTACAGGATCTACCATTGGGAGGAATTGGACAACCGTTGGTGCGTACTGCTCATGCCATGCACCTGGAGGTTCGAATTGATAGAAGCGTGGTATCCTAACACCACTTGGAACCCCACCGGAAAGGGCATCGAGATCATCAATGATTACGAGTTCTTCGATGGAAGGACGGATTACGCTTCGATAGGCGGTTGTTATTACGCTTCCCGTATGGCCGTCAACGAACTTCTGATCAGCGAGGGGAAGACCGCAGGGGCGGTGATCATGAGGGAGGCACATCCCGGATATGTGATGCCCGTAGGTGTGTGGAACGTGAGGGAGAACGTACGTGCCGCTCTTAAGACCCAGCCATTCAAGTTCGAGTCGTTGGATGGGGCCATGGCGTACGTGAACTCGGTCATGGACATACCCAAGGAGACATGGGTCAACGTCTCCGGAATCCTTAGCGATTACAAAAGACAGAGGAGGATCGAGGACTATCTCTTTGACTGACTTCATGAATCGTGACGGCTGGGACGGACCGTACATGGTCGTCGAATGCAGGAAGGCCCTCAGCCCCTCGCGTCTTCCTGGGATCGATTATGCGTTAAATCCCTATTCCGGTTGCTCGCACGGATGCGTGTACTGCTATGCACCAGAGGTGACGCATTCCGATTGGAAAGGGTGGAGGATTCCGCGTGTCAGGCAGAACATCGCTACCCGCCTCTCTAAAGAGATCGGTCCCTTGAACGGTGTGATCGGTATCGGTACGTCCACGGATCCATACCAGTATGCTGAGAAGCGTTTCGAATTGACCAGACAATGCCTCGAGGTCATATCGCACAAGGGCATGTCGGTGAACATCATGACGAAGTCCGATCTGTTCCTCAGGGATTCGGACCTCCTTTCGGGGATGAGGCATGCGATAGGCGTCACCATCACACACATCGATGATGCGGTATCCAAACGTACCGAGCCCGGTGCACCCCTCCCCTCCGTCAGGCTGTCCGCGATGAAGGATGCCGTAGACAACGGTCTTGCCGTCTACGGGCTCATCGGACCCATAATGTCCACGGTCAAGGGGTCAGAGGAGTCCATAGTGGAGGCTGTGATCTCCACGGGAGTAACGGCCGTCTGTCTGGACCGTCTGAACATGAGGCCGTTGTTGGGCGAGAGGCTGCAGAGGATGGGGATCTCCACCTCCGATGATTCGGTCAACAGGATGCGTTCCCTATTCGTCGCCGCCGGATTGGATGTCGCGGATGCGTTCGGCGAAGGGTGGCATGAACAGCTATTAAGTCGCGCGTAATAAGGGACATGTGCGTGTATAGGAGAGCGGACAGACATCCGTCAGACAGTGTTTTTTGCATAAGTTAATATAGAAGTACAAAATTACACGTACTAATCAAAAGAGGTACTAAAATGTACGGTTCTGGAAGCAATCAGCCCATCATCGTGCTCAAAGAGGGCACCGAGAGAAGCAAGGATAAGGAGGCACAGTTCAACAACATCGCAGCAGCAAAGGCAGTTGCAGATGCAGTCAGGTCCACCCTTGGACCCAAGGGAATGGACAAGATGCTCGTTGACTCCATCGGAGACGTCACCGTCACCAACGACGGAGTGACCATCCTCAAGGAGATCGATGTCCAGCACCCCGCAGCAAAGATGGTTGTCGAGGTCGCTAAGACTCAGGATGATGAGTGCGGAGACGGAACCACCACCGCAGTCGTTCTCGCAGGAGAGCTCCTCAAGCAGTCCGAGTCCCTCATCGATGCTAACGTTCACCCCACCGTCATCACCAACGGATACAAGCTCGCAGCAGCAAAGGCAGTCGAGGTCCTCAACGACATCGCAGTCCAGTCCAACGATGACATGCTCAAGAAGGTCTCCGTCACCGCACTGACCGGAAAGTCCGTCGGCGGAGAGGACGAGTTCCTTTCCGACCTCATCGTCAAGGCATGCAAGGCAGTCGAGGAGAACGGAGTCGTCGACACCGAGTCCATCCTCATGGAGAAGAAGGTCGGAGGAGTCATCTCCGATTCTTACATGATCGAGGGTCTCGTCATCGACAAGCAGAGGGTCCACCCCAGGATGCCCAAGGTCATCAAGAACGCAAAGATCGCACTCTTCACCACTCAGATGGAGAACAAGAAGACCGAGGTCGACGCACAGATCAGCATCAAGGCACCCTCCGCAATGCAGTCCTTCCTTGACCAGGAGCAGGAGAACCTCAAGGCAATGGTCGACAAGGTCGTCGAGGCCGGAGCAAACGTCGTCTTCTGTCAGAAGGGAGTCGACGACCTCGTTCAGCACTACATGGCAAAGGCAGGAATCTTCTGCTGCAGGCGCCTGAAGCAGTCCGATATCGAGGCAGTCGCAAAGGCAACCGGCGGTAAGCTCGTTGGAGAGATCATGGAGCTCAAGCCCTCCGATCTCGGAGTCGCAGAGCAGGTCGAGGAGAGGGACGTCGGAACCGACTCCATGACTTTCATCACCGGATGCAAGAACCCCAAGGCAGTCTCCATCGTCATCCGTGGAGGAACCGAGCACGTCATCGACGAGGTCGAGAGGGCAATGTATGACGCAATCCGTGTCGTCGGTGTCGCAATCGAGGACGGAAAGGTCGTTGCAGGAGCAGGAGCACCCGAGATCGAGGTCGAGCTCAGGCTCGCAAAGTACGCATCCACCGTCGGTGGCAGAGAGCAGCTCGCTATCGAGGCATTCTCCAGAGCACTCGAGATCATTCCCTGGACCATCGCAGAGAACGCAGGTATCGATTCCATCGATGCCATCATCAAGCTCAAGGCAGCCCACGAGATGAACGAGAACGGAAAGTACTTCGGACTCAACCTCGCAAACGGAGAGGCAGTCGACATGCTCGCAGAGGATGTCGTTGAGCCCCTCAGGGTCAAGGTCCAGGCAATCAACTCTGCAGCAGAGGTTGCCAACATGATCCTCAGGATCGATGACGTCATCGCATCCCGCAGGGCACCCCCCATGAACCCCATGGCAGACCCCTCCCTCGGTGGTCCCGGAATGGGCGGAATCGGCGGAATGATGTAAACCCGATAAAACTAACTTTAGCTGGGGGTGGCTTCGGCCACCCCTGCAACCCCACCCTTCTATAAAGATTCAAAGATCCGATCATAGGATTGCCGATCATTCCATGTCATCGATTCATCATTGGTCAACGACCCTTTCATTGAGGTCCTCGATCCATTCGTACATGGAGATCATCGCGGGTGTGACCCTATAACCGTGTTCTGAAAGGCAATACACTACGGACGATGTCCTTCCGACAATGCTCCTCCTTTCGACGATTCCATAAGATTGCAGGGATTTCAGATGTCTGATCAAAACCGTCTGAGTAATCGGATCCAAGGCACGTTTCAACTCGTTGAATCTCTTGGGCCCATTGAACAACCTGTAGAGAATCAAAAGGTTCCATTTGTTCCCGAAAATCGACAGATATGTATCGACCGTTCTGTTGACGATCTCCAGTTCCTTCGGATTTTCGGAATTATCGGACATATGATTTCGTATCGCGGATTTTGTATATAGGGAAGCGGTACTTTTTGAGATACTGGGCATTTAATACCTACGATATCGATTACATATCATGTCCAGGCGTCTCGGTGCGATCGTATGTCCCATGTTGGAGGACGAGCTGATCTACAATCTGAAGAATGATCCGGAGGAGAAGAGAGTCTACCTTGTGGAGACGCCCTTCCTTGAGACGATCATCCCTAAGTT
>JAFVZR010000082.1 GCA_017508065.1 Candidatus Methanomethylophilaceae archaeon | reverse complement strand
GCTCTCCGCACTCATGATTGACCTATGTGTTGAGATGGTATATAAAGTTCTGAGGGGGAGGTCACCGAAAAAATCCGAAAAAATTGTGCCAGATCATCGTAATTTTTTCGGTGTATATAAAGGCAGAAAAATCAGATCTGAATGTCTGGGTCATCAATATCGAGCATCATACGGTCATTGACCTATGGTCCATCATACAGACGATGGATCGCATCCATTCGGGATGGATCCTCATCGATCCTCGGCGAAATATCATCACCATTGGTTCGATCCATATCCCATAATGGGTGGATCCTGTAATGATCTCAGAGGAATGACTCAATGAAAATCATGACCGCCTTATTGGGATGCGGGAATAGCTCCCCACATCACCGAATGGGCATCTCCACCAAACACTATCATCCATCGATGATTGGAAAGGTTCAATTCTTTTTTGAAACGATGGACTCTACGCATGATTGTGAGATGTTCCTTTCCAACGACTGTCGAAAAGGAACAGAGTCGTCGATGAAGGATGAATACATCCCTGCTATGGTCTTAAAAAACTGCTGGCCCACACGAAACGTCGAAGAGGCCTCGCAGTAGAAGCATTCGTTGCAGAAGGTCTCGACGTTGATCGTTACCCTGTCCCCTTTCTTCAGTTCGGTGACCTGTTCACCGACTTCCTCCACGATACCTACCGCTTCGTGCCCTATGATGATGTCGTTCTTGGCACGGGGGACATGTCCTTCAAGGATGTGCAGGTCGCTGGAGCAGATGGATGACAGTGTTATGCGAACTATCGCATCCTTGGGATCTGATATCTTGGGCATCGGGCGGTCCTCGGATACGAGCTTTCCTTTCCCCTTAAAGACGACAGAGTACATCGGATGGAGAACGGGTTCGATGTATTTCTGTGGTTTCACTCTAGGGTCAGTTCTATTGTGAAAGTTTGACCACAATCGCACCTGTAGGTCTGTGTGTACGGTGTGCCTACTGAATATTTGAGGTTGACAGCCGTCTGTTCATTGCCACATGCGGGGCACACGATCGTGAAGAAGGGGTCGTACATGGTTCGTGGATCCGTATATTGTATTTTTTATGGATCCCGATTCTAATGTTGATCGTCATGGTCAGAGCCGATCCGAATCAGGTCATCTTCGTTTTGTCTGTTCAATATCGTTAATACGATTCGTTTTGAGTATAAATTCCGAAATCGCTAATCAGAGTCCCATCCTTTTGGACAGTACGGTAAGCTTCTTGTTGCGGGATGGGTGAGGTGGAGATACAAATCATCGTACAATGATATCGGAAACGACCTTGGCTTCCTTCCCTTTGAATGCGATGCCGTAGAGGATGATGTTGCCGTCGAGACCGAAGATGTAGTCCCTGTCCTTGATCTGTTCCAATGCGTCTCTTGCATTCGCTTCCACGGTCTCGGGTCTTGCGTTGGACCTGGAACGTTTCAATTCTATGATGATATGCGGAAGATCGGGGGCGTTCGATCTCAGAAGTATATCGTATCTACCCTTACCGTTCTCGAAATCGGCTTTGACCTCATATTTACCTGATAACTGTAAAAGTACGCCTGTCAGGAACAGTTGATAAGCATTTTCGTCCTTGAGAAGGATGGATGCCAACGTACTTGCGAACAGTTGGTACAGATCGTCCTGTATGGCTTCCGCGTTGTTGGACG
>JAFVZR010000081.1 GCA_017508065.1 Candidatus Methanomethylophilaceae archaeon | reverse complement strand
TCGTCGAGGATGGCATACTTCTCCTTGTCCCCGCTCGACCTAACGACGGGATTGACCAGTTTGTTACCCAATCCGATCACGTATTGTTCCGCGATGGACTGCTGGATCATCTCCCTTGCGGAGAGGATTGAATTTACGATGTCTATACCCTTGGCCATGTTGGCGGTGATGAACGAGGAGAGGGTACAACCTCCCCCGTGTCCTGCGGTCTCCAATCTGGGATATTCCAGTTTGTTGATTCCCGAAGACAGGTACAGGTAGTCGACTACGGTGGAACCGCTCATGTGTCCTCCTTTGAGGAGTACGGACGAGGAGTCCTTACCGATGATCTCGCATGCGTAAATCGCATCCTTCTCGTTGTTGATCCTTAATCCGGATAGGACCTCCGCTTCGTGCTTGTTGGGAGTGATCAGCTCGCAGATAGGGATGAGTTTCCTCTTGATCGCCTTGACGAGATCGTCCTTGGCAAGGGGGTCGCCTACACCGGCGACGAGCACCGGATCGATGATCAGGGGCATGTCGTGGTCCTCGAGGAGGTCCGCGACCATCTCTGCGATCTCGGCACTGTAGAGCATTCCTGTTTTGACGGCCTTGACATCCACATCCTTCAACACCGCTTCGATCTGATCCTGGATCATATCGATCGGCATAGGGTAGATGCTCTCGACAGCCGTTGTATTCTGAGCCGTGACAGCGGTGATAGCGACACAGCAATGAACGTCCAATGAACTCATGGCCTTAATATCGGCCTCGATACCTGCGCCGCCGACGGAGTCTGAACCCGCGATGGTTAGTGCGCATCTCATGGTCGTGCGTATCATCTAAGGTTATATGGCACTTACGATAGCATGGGTCATCGCATGCCGTTCCCGACGTCCTGCCATCCGTATCCCCTCAGTGGTATCGGTGACCGTGTGGCACACCCCTCCACTAACATATAAATCCGTGATTACCATCCGAGGAATCATGAGCAAGTCCCACAGCTATCACTTCATCTTCAAGAAAGGAACCGAGTACAAGGATCTCGTTCCCGCATTCCCCGACATTCTCGGAATCATCCTCAAGGAGAACGATCACTTCCAGGGAAACGAGGCATCCGATGAAGAGAACCGTGAGATGTTCGAACTGCTCAACATCCAGGACCTCCAGGAGAACAGGAAGCCCGAAGGTTACAACCGCAAGGGAAAGTACAGACTCATGTTCCCTCTGGACCGTGTCGAGGTCTACATCAAGAGCACCGTCGCCAAGCCTGCCGACATCAAGCGTGTCGCAGAGAAGGTGAAGGAGATCCTGTCCGCATCCGGATTGGAGTTCACCACCTCCGAGGACGACGGTATCGAACTCGCCTGATATCTTTCGTATGTTTTGTCATCATATGTTGGGTAGTGGGCACGCCCGACACACTTTTTCCATTTCTGTTCATTTTTACAGTATACGCTGATATATATCAGTACTCCGATAGGTATTGCAATACATGGGATGCCACATATCCCACGATTCGACACCGGTCCCCGGAGGGATGGATAAATGCAGGATGCCGAAAAGAAGCGCTCCAATCTTCGCCCGATGATGATGTTCATCATTCTGGCGGTCGCCTATTTCTTCGTATACTTCCACCGTACCACCGGAGGTGCGGTATCCGATACGATCCAAGATTTCTATGATGTCGGTACGGCATCCGTCGCACTGTTGGCCTCGGCGTACCTGTACGCATACACGCTGATGATGATCCCATCCGGTATCCTCACGGACAAGTTGGGTCCCCGTAAAGCGGCCACGATGTTCATCTTGTTGATCGCTGCGGGTTCCGTGTTCAGTTCGTTCTCAGCCACCAGCAACAATTTCAACCTGATGATCGCGGGGAAGTTCCTTATCGGTATCGGTGCGGCCGTCGTGTACATCCCGGCGTTGAAGATCCTGGCCGTATGGTTCGCCAAGGACCGTTTCGCATCGATGAACGGTGCGTTGTTGTTGATCGGTAACGTAGGAAGCATCGCTGCAGCCACACCGATGGTCATCATGATGGATTCATGGGGTATCGCCAACACCTATCTGGTGTTGTCCGCCGTGACCGTGTTCATCGCAGTTCTGTGCTGGTTGATCGTCCGTGACCGTCCCGAATCGGATACGGTGGTGGAGGAGAGGAGACCGGAGATCGGGATCAAGGAATCACTGAAGAAGGTGTTCTCCAGCGGACGCAGGTTCTGGCCTCTCGCCATCTGGTTGTTCATAATGTACGGTACGCTGATGCTTTGGCAGGCCTCGCAGGCCGGTTCCTTCTACCGTTCCGTATACGGGTTCTCCACCGCAAGTGCCGGAATGATGGTCACCATGGTGGGAGTGGGAATGGCCGCCGCATGTCCCCTTGCGGGTATAATCTCCGACAGGATCCTGAAATCCAGGAGGAAGGTGCTGATCATCGGTTCGTTCCTCTATACGATCGCATGGGGCATCATCGCATTGCTGACCAACCTTCAGGCAGGTAACGATGTCATCCTCCAGGGTGCGGTCAACGTGTTCCTCGGATTCTCCGCAGGATTCTCCGTCGTCGCTTTCGCACAGATCAAGGAGCTCTTCCCGGTGGAGATGGCAGGTACCTCCGTTGCGGCGTTGAACCTGTTCCCGTTCGCGGGAGGTGCGATATTGGTCACCATCTCGGGATTCCTCGTTTCAAGCAAGTCCTTGGAGGAGTACAGTGTGCTTTGGACGGTCGTGTTCGTATTGATGGTCCTGGTCACGGTACTCTCGTTCTTCACTGAGGATAGGAACACCATCGCCGAGAAGGAGTGATGTCCTGGATGTCCCCCTTCGGGGGGATTGTCCGGATCATAGGAACATCGTCATGTATATCGGGATGTATGTGACCTTGCCATCCTTCCTCAGATCCTTTGTATGGATGACGAAGCATTCATCATATCTTCCCTTGTATTTGGACATGAAATGGTCCAATGAGGCATGGGTCGAGGATTTGCCGGATTTCACTTCGACAGGGATGATCTTCTTACCCTTCTTCAAGAGGAAGTCGATCTCGTAGTTCTTGGTACTTTCGGGTATCGTGAACAGATGCATACGAAGTTCATGTCCTGATGCAGTCAATTCCTGTGCAACCATGTTCTCGAAGAACATCCCTTCATTGACCGAGAGTTTGCCGAATATGAATGATTTGTACAGCTCATTCAGATCGGTCTTGTTCCCTTCGGTCGCCTTGAACACCAGTAGTCCCGTATCAAGGATGTAGCATTTGATCGAATGTGCATCCACATCGAGTTCCATGATCGGACTCGGATCCGTGACATTCTTGCAGATGTTTATGATATGGGACTGGTCCAGCCATTCCAGCGGATTGTCGAAATCATCCATTCTGGAATCCTTCTTCACTGCATTCGGTGAGAATTTTTTGTTCTTCTTTCCAAGGAGGAATGGAACTGTCTTCAGTATCGCGGAGACTTTCGTATCATTCGGCTGTGGTATCTTCTCGACATCGTTGTTGTAGAGTGTCCAGATCAATTTCTTTTCCCTATCGATCGTATTGAAGTCCTTGGTTCTGACATATTGGGATACGACCTGTGGCATCCCGCCGACTGCCATATATTCGCGATATCTCTTCATGATCTTTCTGTGGATCGGATCGGATACCGGTTCTCTCTTCTCGAATGCTTTTCTGATGAACGGTATGGTTGTTTCGTCACCAAGTGCCCAAAGGAACTCCTCGAAGTCCATGGGGTGCATCCTTATCGTCTCCTCTTCGGAAGGAAGTGTGATCATTTCGATGTTTTTCTTCAGGCTGATCAACGATCCTGTTTCGATGTAATCGTAGCGCCCATCCTTCACAAGGTACTTGATCATCTGACGTGCCTTTGGGTATGATTGTACCTCATCGAAGATTATCACACTCTTACGGATGTGGAGGGTCACGTTCTCCGATAGTTGTAACTTCGAGAAGAATGAGTCTATGTCGTTACCGATTCCGTTATCGAATATGGTTCTGGTGATTTCGTCGATGTTATTGAAATCCAGTAGGAGGTATGATGAGTATTCGTTCTTGGCGAATTCCTCTACGATGGTACTTTTTCCTATACGACGAGCTCCTTCGATCATCAATGCACTGGTGCCGTTGCTTTCATTTTTCCATTTTAAGAGATCATCGTATATTTTTCTCTTGAAAACGATGTCGGCACCATTCATATGTTTTCATATATAAAGTCATATATAAACAATGGGGGTATATGTCCGTTTTTACCACTTAAGATTACATTCAAATGTCCGTTTTTACCACTTAGGAATCCGTCCAAATGTCCGTTTTTACCACATGGTGATGAACCGATATTATGGTCTCTCTTAGTTTGGATCACGGCTTCAGGGCTACCTTGATGACGCCATCCTCTTTGTTGGAGAAGAGCTCGTAACCTTCCCTCCATTCCTCAAGTGGGAATGTATGTGTGATCAGCGGTTCGGTATCTATCCTTCCTGCGGATATGTGTTCGAGGATCTCGTCACATTTTGATGCGTCCACGCCCCCTGTGATGAATGTGAGGTTCTTTCCGTACATATCAGGTAACGGGATGCTCTGAGGTTCGTTGTACAGAGCTACGACACATACTGTCGCATTGGGTCTGGCGATCCTCCATGCCGTCTGGAAGGTGTCCTTCCCTCCTGCGACCTCCATAACGACGTCCGCGCCTCTCCCGTTGATGTTACGGACGTACTCCTCCACATCCGTCTCGTTGGCATTGAGGTGGACATCACCGATGCCATGTTCCTTGGCAAAATCAAGACGGGATTGCATGACATCTATCATGACTATCTTGGAAGGGTTGTGCAATCTCGCACATATCGCGGCACATAGTCCGGTAGGGCCCGCACCGAGTATGGCCACCATATCCCCTTCCTTGATCTTCGATATGTCCGCCGCCCAGTATCCGGTCGAAAGGATGTCCCCTGTGAACAACGCCTGTCTGTCGGATACGTTGTCCGGGATGAGGTTGAGGCAGTTGTCCGCATATTGGACTCTGACGTATTCCGCCTGACAACCGTCGATACGACATCCCAATGCCCATCCTCCGTTCGGATCGACACAGTTGTTGACGAATCCCCTCTCGCAGTGGCTGTTCGACGTTTCGTGTGGGTAACGTCGAAAGTGCTCGCAGTTGTTTCTGACTGTTCGCTCATTCGGTCTGTTTCATGTCGGACCAGGCCTTGCTGCCCCAAGGCCACGACTTAGGATATTCTTCGCTGCGTTGACGTCCCTATCTAATCTTAGATTACAATGTGGACATTCATGTATACGGACACTAAGGT
>JAFVZR010000080.1 GCA_017508065.1 Candidatus Methanomethylophilaceae archaeon | reverse complement strand
GAGCGGCAACTCCAAGATGCAGGCATCCTTCAGGAACCTGTTCGCCGGAAGGATCAACAGATCCATCGGTTCTCAGTTCTGACGCCTGTTGATGACATCGATCTGCAGGTTCTGCATGATGTCCATTGCCTTCTCGTTCATACTGTCATCCGGTGAAGCGATGCAATTGGCATCGACGATGACCCTGATCTCGGGATAGTTGGCCTTGAGAAGGACAGCATTGGAGAGGACACAGATGCTTCCCACGACACCGACCAGCTCGAAGCTCTCGATACCCTCGTAGAAGTAGAACCTGGCACAGAGGTCCTCGCTTCCGAAGCACTTCTTGATCACGGTGTTGCCTTCGTGACAGTACTTGGCGACCTCACCGTAGATAGCGGAGCCTTCCTCATCCACACAGTGGGGGATGGGGAGATACTTACCCTCCTGGGTCTCGAGGTACTTCTCGGCCTCGTGCATATCCTTGGTGAAGACTATCATGTCTCCTCTGTTCCAATACTCCTCGAGCTTCTTCAGGATAGGTGCCTCGAGTTCCTTGGCCTTCTCGAATCCCAACGGACCTGTTACGAAATCATTCTGATAGTCGACGACGATCAGTACCTTAGTCATACCTATCCATACAATGTAACCATATTTGGCACTCGCGGTATTGGATTCTGAAAAACATTAAAATGGAGATAGTGTAGGGGATTGTATGAGCAACTACGCAGGCGACATGGTCAGGATCGACCGTGACAACCATACCGTCACATTCTCTGCCAACAAGTTCAAGAAGATCACTGGAACGAGATTGGCATCAATAGTCGACCGTAACGCGTATTGCAGCGAGTTCGAGGTGGCCTGCGATATCTGTAGGTTGTTCTCCGAAGAGGTGGACAACAAGTACACCCGTGCGGGAAAGGTCATCGAACCCAAGATCAGGGATTATGTCCGTAAGCATCCCGAAAAGATGGATTCGCTCGGATCCGAGTTCAAGATAGAGGAACCTATCGATCCGGACCAGTGCTGGTACAACCATTTCGGTAAAAGCAGCCCGTACTATCGCAAAGGATTGGTGAACTGCGACCATCCCGATTTTGGAGGGATGGTGGATGGATACGTGGATTTCGCTGATGGAACACGTGCAGCAGTACTCGAGATCAAGACCGCAGGCATCGAGAAACGCGAATCATGGTTCCAGAACGGGGAGTTCACCGTCCCCGAACATTATGTCCTCCAGGCATCGCTCTATTGTAAGCTCACATCCCCCGAGTTGAGGAAGATCGTGTTCGCGGTAGGATTCCTCGAGGAGAAGGATTACGAGGATCCGGAATCCTGGGAACCCAACGAGGACAACACCTACATCGGTGTGACGGATTCCCACCCGGAGATAGATATCGTGATGTTCGATGCACAGGAATGGTACAACAACCTCAGGTCACGTGCATCCAACGGACGTGTAATCGTGGAATGGACCCCGGGTAACAAACGCGACGAGGAGGTCGTGGCCCTGATCGAGGAGTTCGTGGAGAAACAGAAGGCGGAGTTCACCGCACCGTTCCCGTCCGGGAAGACACCGGAATCCATGGG
>JAFVZR010000079.1 GCA_017508065.1 Candidatus Methanomethylophilaceae archaeon | reverse complement strand
GGAGATGGGTGTCGCCGACGATGTCATGGAGGAGATCTTCGAACTCACCGAGACCGTCGGTGATTCATCCGTACTCACCAAGGTCCCCGGAGAGGCAGGCGACTATCTGAGACAGTTGGTCGAGCTCCTCGGTGTCATGGGCGTTAGGGACATCGAGATCGATCTCGGAGTCGTAAGGGGTCTCGACTACTACACCGGAATGGTCTTCGAGATCGAGGCACCTTCGCTCGGTGCCGAGAAACAGATCTGCGGAGGAGGTTCCTACACACTGTCCCAGATCTTCGGAGGAAGCGAGGTCTTCTCCACCGGATTCGCCATCGGATTCGACAGGGTCCTCCTCGCTATAGAGAAGGAGGGTCAGACCTTCGAGTGCAAGGGTGTGGACGCATACGTCCTCCCTGTCACCGAGGACATGAGGACGAAGTGTTCCGAGATCGCTTCCATGCTCCGTGCCGCAGGCATTCCCACGGATCTCGATCTGATGGGAAGGAAGATGCAGAAGGCGATGAAGTATGCCGCCGGAATCGGTGCGAAGTACGCGATCATCGTCGGTGCCAAGGAGATGGAGTCCGGTTGCGTCACCGTCAAGGACATGGCATCCGGAGAGCAGCAGGTCGTCGCAGTGGCTGACCTGATCTCCAAGATCAACTGTTGATGTCCATCGTGTGATTCAACAGTGCATCCGCGCGTGAGACGAACTCATTGGAACGTCTCACGTGCGTAAACCTCACTTTTTCTATCATGGATGCCAAGGCCTTGGCATCCTTATGGAGTTCCTGCATCTTAGGGGATTTCACCTTGTATTCCCCGTTCATCTGTTTGATGACCAGTTCGGAATCCATCACGAACTCCACATCGTCCGCTCCGAGGTCTATGGCCTTGCCGATCCCGGCGATGAGTCCTCTGTATTCGGCGTAGTTGTTGGTCTCCACTCCGAGGAACTTGGTGTCCTCGAAGATCACCTTTCCGTCCTGTGTGACCACGATGGCATACGCACAGATCCCGGGATTGCCTCTGGAACCTCCATCGGAATAGATGGTCAGCTTCATCAGTAGCCGAACTCCCTCTTGACCTTGTTGTCATCATCTACGAGGACGACCTTGGCACTGATGGGCTCATCGGTGAGCTCGAATCCCATGATGATGATCTTGTCCCCAAGCTGGCAGAGGTGGGCTGCGGCACCGTTCAAAGCGATGATACCGCTTCCCCTGTCACCCGGAAGAACATAGGTCTCAAGACGGTTACCGTTATCGACATCCGCGATGAGAACCTTTTCTCCGATCCAGAGTCCGGCCCTCTCCAAAAGATCGATGTCGATGGTGATGCTTCCCTCATAATCTACCCTCGTTTCGGTGACGGTGGCTCTGTGAATCTTACTACGAAGCATCGAACGCATGAATCCTCGATAGATATATTGTTAAAATATCTTGTCATTGGAAAATTTGCGAAGTGCCCCTCTCCCAGTTCAGTGGTAGACAGAGCATCTATCGACCGTGTCGTTGGATGGTATGTCGCATTTCATGGATCGGATGCGGAGTTCCCTTTCATGGTCCTTTCGAACGGTGCATATAATCGTGATGTATGCATACGGGC
>JAFVZR010000078.1 GCA_017508065.1 Candidatus Methanomethylophilaceae archaeon | reverse complement strand
GACGAGACAAAGGGACTTCTTGAGGCCGCAGGTGCTTCAGAGGGCTGTATGGTCACCCTCGAGGCAGGCGGTCAGACATACACTGGAAAGGTAATGCCACACCACGAGTTCAGCGCACCCGACATCATCATCCTGAAGATGAAGAGCGGATACAACGTTGGGATCAGGGTAGACAGGGATTCGAAGATAACGGTCTTGGAACAGCCTGCCGTGCATGAGAAGAAGGAAGCCGCGATCGAGGAGAAGAAGGGTCTGCCCACACTCGTTCTCATCGGAACAGGCGGAACCATCGCATCCTACGTTGACTATCGTACCGGAGCGGTACATCCTGCATTGTCCACGTCGGACATGATCAACGCCATCCCCGAGATCAGGGATGTAGCCAACATACGTGCCAAGGTGCTCTTCTCCATCTTCTCGGAGAACATGGACGTATGCAATTGGCAGGAGCTCGCCAAATGCGTCGTCGAAGAGATCAACAACGGTGCTGACGGAGTCATCATCCCTCACGGTACCGACACCCTCGGATACACGGCAGCGGCACTCTCCTTCATGCTCGGAGATGTCCCCAAGCCCGTCATCCTTGTCGGAGCACAGAGGTCCTCCGACCGTCCGTCCTCGGACGCATCCACCAACCTCATGGCATGTGCCAGGTTCTGTACTCAGGGAAAGAAGGCAGGGGTATTCGCCATCATGCACGACACCCAGGGGGACGATTCCTTCGCTGTGCACAACGGTGCCAGGGTGAGGAAGATGCACACATCCAGACGTGACGCGTTCAAGAGTATCAATGCCTCACCTGTGGCACACATCGATGCCGCAGGAAAGATCCAATACCTTTCACCTTGCAGGGACGTCACCGACGACAAGGCGGTCGCACAGGTAGACATGGAGAAGGATGTCGTCCTCCTGCAATTCTTCCCCGGAATGGATCCCGCAGTATTCGAGCCCGTCATCATGGGTTCGAAGGGAGTCGTCATCGCAGGTTCAGGACTGGGTCATATCAATTCACCAATGATCCCCCTGGTCAGGAAGGCCACAGATGCAGGAATCCCGGTCGTCATGACGTCCCAGTGTCTCAACGGACGTGTCAACATGAACGTCTACAACACAGGAAGGGACCTCATCAACGCAGGTGCGATCTGCGTTTACGACATGTTACCCGAAACCGCCTACGTCAAACTCAAGTGGGCGCTCGGAAAGACCAATGACCCAGCAGAGGTCAGGGAGATCATGGTCACGCCTCTCGTGGGCGAGATGAGCGACAGGAGGGAGTTCTGATGACCGAGTACAAACTCACATGCGGTATCGAGATCCACCAGCAGTTGGATACCAAGAAACTGTTCTGTTCATGCGACAGCCATCTCTGCGAGGAGGGTCACGGTTCCACATACAGGAGGCTCAGACCCACCACATCCGAGATGGGAGAGATCGACAGGGCCGCACTGGCACAGTTCCAGAGAAACCTCGGGTACAGGTATCAGTCCTGCGACGGAACATCATGTCTCGTCGAGCTCGATGAGGAGCCTCCGCACGACACGAACGCCGAGGCACTCGCGACCACACTCACCTTCTCGGAGATGATGAAGGCACGTGTCGTCGATGAGATCCACTTCATGAGGAAGATCGTCGTCGACGGATCCAACACCTCCGGATTCCAGAGGACCGCATTGGTCGCCATGAACGGAAGCCTCGATGTCAACGGACGCGATATCTCCATCCTCTCAATCTGTCTCGAGGAGGATGCTTGTCGTAAGGTCGAGACCACCGACGCGGAGGTCACCTACCGTACCGACAGACTCGGAATTCCGCTGATCGAGATCGCAACCGGTCCCGATATGCATGATCCCGAGGAGGTCATGGAGGTAGCTCTTAGGATCGGAACCCTTCTCCGTGCCACCAGACGTGTCAAGCGCGGTATCGGAACCATCAGGGAGGACCTGAACATCTCCGTTCCCGGCGGTGCACGTATCGAGATCAAGGGTGTACAGGAGCTCAGACTCCTGCCCCTCTTCGTCGAGAACGAGATGAAGAGACAGAACATGCTCATCAGGGTCAAGGAGATCCTTCTCGAGAGAGGAACCGTTCCCGCTGCGTTCGAGCCTGTGGATGTCACCGAGATCTTCAAGACCAGCGCATCCAAGGTCATCAAGGGTGCACTCTCCGATAAGGGAAAGGTCATCGCAGTACGCCTTCCCGGTTTCAAGGGTGTCATGAACGGTGAGAACGGAACCCTCAGACTCGGAGCCGAGATGGCACAGAGGGCACGTACCAAGGGAGTCAAGGGAATCTTCCACTCCGATGAGCTGCCCAACTACGGAATCGAACCCGAGTTCGTCGACCAGCTCAGGGACTTCCTCGGAATGAACAGTGAGTTCGACGCATTCGCCATCTGCGCTGCCAAGGAGAAGAAGGCCAAGGACGCACTCGAGATGGCGGTCATCAGGGCCAACGAGGCACTCGTCGGTGTCCCCGAGGAGACCAGGGATCCTCTGCCCGATGGAACTTCCAAGTACTCCAGACCTCTGCCCGGAGCCGCAAGGATGTATCCAGAGACCGATGTCCCTCCGATCACCATCACCGCAGAGAGGATGCAGAACGTCAGGGACAACCTGCCCGAACTTCCCGAGGAGATGGAGAAACGTCTCGTCTCCCAGTATGGAATCAACGCACAGCAGGCGAAGCAGGTCGTCAGAGAGGACAAGATCGACATGTTCGAGGCATTGGCCTCCATGGAGGGCATGTCCTCTGTCGCGGCATCCACTCTGCTCTACACCTTCAGCGAGTTGGAGGCGGCCGATGTAGACACGTCCAAACTCGATCAGGCACGCATGACCGAACTCTTCGGAATGCTGATCGAGGGTGCATTCGCAAAAGAGGCACTTCCTGCCATACTCAAGGAGATGGCCGTATCCGGTGCCAAGCCCAAGGATGCGTTGTCCAAGCTCGGATTGGAGGCAGTCGACGAGAGCGAGGCAGTGGCCATCATCGCAGGAATCGTCGCGGAGCGTGCCGACTTCGTCAAGTCCAAAGGAATGGGTGCCGTCGGACCCCTCATGGGTCCCGTAATGGGTGCACTCAAGGGTAAGTTGGACGGAAAGCGTGTCAGCGATATCCTGTCCCAGGAGATCAAGAAGATCCTCTGATCTCAAGGACGCGGAGCACTTCGAAGAAAAGGGGGAGTTCCCCTAAAACCTTAACATCAAGCCCCGACAGGGTTCTGTCGAGGGCATCCTTATCCATCAACGATGATACTACGACCACGACCCTTCCGTCAGGGAGCAGATGGTCCGATGATTTCTCAAGGAGTTCCGGTAACGGCCCCATTCCGTCCGGTCCACCGTCCCATGCCTTTGATATGGGGCCGATATCGTCTTCCGTTGGCAGATATGGGAGATTGAACACGATGGTATCGAAACGGCCGTTCACGTTTGAGTACACGTCCGATTCTCTAACGTCCCCTACAAGTCCGTTGAGTCCGTAGTTGGCCCTAGTGAGCTCCACCGCGAATGGATTGATGTCCACGGATACGACGGAACATCCGTTCCTGGCACAATGAATGGACACAACTCCTGAACCGCATCCGACCTCGAGTATCCTCTCCCCCTCACGGACATCCAGACTCTCGATGAGGAGTATGCTGTCCTCGGATGGGGGGTAGACATCGGGGTGTTCCTCGATGATTATGCTCGGGTCGTATTCCATGGATATCCAATCGTTCCAGAGGGATAATACGGTTTTGGATGTCCGATGTAAAGACCCAGTTCCATTCGGGTACGGACATGCTCCTCAATCCCTATGCCTAAATACCTACTGCGCGATAACCTAACCATGACGGTATTGGACATCCTCGCTGTGGGTATGCTTGACAGATCGGAGACAGGGGAGGTTCTGGAGGCGCATTCGACTTCCACGCTCATCAGATCTGGAGACAGTATGATCGTAGTGGATACTAGTAGCAAATACATGCGCCCCGCACTTAGAACCTCTTTCAGGGAGTTGGGTATCTTCCCGAAAGATGTCGACACCGTTGTGATCACACATTGGCATGACGATCATCTGGAGAATCTCGATATGTATCCGAATGCCGAGATCTATGCGTGGGACGGGCCCGCGGCGGATGCCGACCTGCGTAATATCAACATCATCAACGATGAGCTGAAGCTTTGTGACGGTGTCACTCTGGTTCACACCCCCGGACATACGATGGATTCCACCTCCGTATTCGTTGAGGGGGACGACAGGAGGTACGCGGTCGTCGGCGACGCGATCCCTCTGGAGGAGAACTACCGCAAAATGGTGCCTCCAAGACTCAACGTTGATCCCGATCTGGCAATGAAAAGTATAAAATCCATAGCCGGATTCGCCGATGTTATCGTCCCGGGGCACGGTTTCCCCTTCATGACGAGATGAGAGGTCATACCATGCAGAGAGAAGTCCCGGAAACATTGTACTACGACTGTCCAGACTGTGACGATGAGACCATACACGATGTCCTCAAGGGACGTATGGGTAAGGCATCCCTCGAGTGCACGCTCAAGTGCACCGAATGCGGAAGGACCTTCGCCACGACCATCCCGCTCCCCAAGATCATCAAGATGCAGGTCGTCATCAGCGATGGCCCCGTATCCGAGAGGACCGTCACCGAGATCGAGGAGGATGATATCATCGCCGTAGAGGACGAGTTCTTCCTCGAGGACGGAAGGAGACTCCGCGTCTGTTCCATCGAGCTTCCCGGTGACAAGCGCGTCAAGAAGTCCAAGGCGAGTAAGGTCAAGATGTTATGGTGCCAGCAGTTCGATAATCTCACCATCAAGGTCACCATCAACAACGACCGCGTGAGCTATTCACGCAGGATCCCCGCTCTTCCCGATGACGAATTCGTGATCGGAAACCGTCTTGAACTCGAGGATATGGATTGCTTCATCCATGCCATCAAGACCAGGGAGAAACTGATCCAGCACGGTCAGGCAGAGGCCAGAGACATCATCAGAATCTACGGAAAGTACGGGCAGAAATCATATCCCGTCCTTGACTTCGAAGATGATGTCGAGGATTTCTGAGATATTGTCACTGAACACGACGTGATCGGCTCTGGCACCGGTCAGTTCCATATCCTTCGGGTTGAAGGCGATGGACATGCCGGTCACGTCGAACATCGATATGTCGCCGAAGGAATCACCGATCGCGATCGTGCGTTCCTTCGTAGCACCGTACTTTTCCATCAGCTTTATCGCACTGGCACCTTTGTCGCGGAGGTCGACGTTCGCTATGCCTTCGCCGGTGAGACGGCCTTCGGAGTCCACCTCCAGGTCATCAGCGAGGTAATCATCGAATCCGAATTCGTCCGCGATCATCTTCGCCGCTACGGAGATTCCCCCGGAGCATATCACGCATTTGATCCCGTTGTAGTGCAACATTGCCACAGTCTCTTGGATCCCTGAGACGAGGGGCAGATTTCTCATCATCTTGATGACGTCCTTCAGAGTCATGCCAGGCTTGGCTTTCAACCATTGTGCCAGATCCATTCTCATGAACTCCTTCTCGTCGATCTCGCCGTTTACGAACGCGTTCCTTGCCTCCTCATTGTCGCAACCGAGTTCGTTCAGGATATACCACCAGGACGAACGTACGGATGTCAGTGTGCCGTCCATGTCGAAGATGGCGAGATCGTATTTTCTACCCATGGGTGCCCATATCGTATGCTTACGATATAATGTCGCGTGCGCGCGTTAATATTGAAGGAACAATGTATGGTGTCGATGATCACCATAATCGGTACAGGCCACGTGTTCAGGCTATCCGAGCCAATAATGTTCCTGATCAAGAACATCTGGCCGGAAGCAGTCCTCGTCGAACTGGATTATACCAGGTTCAAGATGTTGACAGGTCAGCAGGAGTCAGGTGCACAGTCTGTACAGGTTGAGGACAAATCCCCTTGGATCTATCGTCGTGCTGCCAAGTATCAACAGAAGATGGCCAAGGAACACGGTTCCGATGTTGGAAGTGAACTGGTCACCGCTGCGTTGACTGGGAGGCAGATCGGAGCGGAGGTCGCATTCATCGATACCAATGCCACTGCCGTCATGAACGAGATGTGGGAGGAGATGCCTTTCCGTGAGAAGATGCGTTATTCCATATCCACGTATACTGATGGTTTCCGTGGAAAGAAGAGGGCGGATTCCGTTGTTAAGGAGTTCGGTGAGAACGAGGAGGCAATGATCGCGGACATGCGTAGGAAGTATCCAACCCTCGTTCGCAAACTTATCGACGAACGCAATGCATCGATGGCGGAACAGATCCGTTCCTATGCAGGGAGATATTCCAAGATTGTCGTTGTTTGTGGTGATGCACATGTCGAGGGCATTTCCAAATTGCTTTCGGATCTGGAAATAAAAAAGATAAGGCTTCGTGACATTACGGACAAACAGCGTCTCGACAAGCTTCGTTCCGAAGCTTGGAACCATGAAGGTGATTCAGAATGATAGTCAAGCTCCTGGCATATACCCAGAACGCAGATGCAGTGTGCGCGGCCGCAGGCAGGTCCTGTTATTCGGAGGAACCAGCCCACGATCTTCTGGGCACCGGCGATCCAGAGAAGTCACTCGGAAGGATCGTGGGTATGGGACATCATTCCGTCATCGAGCATGCCTCATTCACATTCTCGGTCGAAGGTGTATCCAGGGCACTCACCCATCAGTTGGTCAGGCACAGGATCGCATCGTTCTCACAACAGAGCCAGAGATACGTATCCATGAAGGATGCCACCTATGTGACCCCACACACCGTATCGGAGGATCCCGAAAGGGAGAAGTTGTTCGGAGAGACGATGGATGAGATCTGGAACGCATACAACAAACTCGTCGAATCGGGAGTGCCAGCAGAGGATGCGAGGTATCTCCTTCCCAACGGATGCACCACCAATATCACCATAACCATGAATGCGAGGGAGCTTCTGCATTTCTTCTCTCTCAGATGCTGTACCAGGGCACAGTGGGAGATCAGGGAGATGGCCGATGAGATGCTCAGGCTGTGTTCCGATGTGTCGCCCACGATCTTCGCCAAGGCAGGGCCGCCATGTGTCCGTGGACCGTGTCCCGAGGGACAGAAGTCCTGTGGAAGTCCCAGACGTAAGAAGTGATCAGAGTTTGCCTATTCTTCTGAAATAGGCTCTGATGCTCTTCTCATACCCGTTCTCGGTCAGTTTGTAGAATGTTCTGCCTACGAGTTCATCTGGCAGATACTGTTGTTTGACCCAGTTGTATTCGAAGTTGTGGGGGTACTTGTATCCGATGCCGCGTCCTAGATCCTTCGCACCGGAATAGTGGGCATCACGAAGATACGACGGGATCTTTCCGATCGGCTCCTCCTTTACCGATTTCATGGCCGCGAATATCGCATCACATGCGGCATTGCTCTTTGGTGCACATGCCACGTATGTGGCAGCCTGGGACAATATGATCTGAGCTTCGGGCATACCGATCCTTTCCACGGCCTGTGCAGCTGCCGTAGCGACAACAAGTGCCTGAGGGTCAGCATTGCCCACATCCTCGGATGCGCAGATCATTATCCTTCTGGAGATGAAACGGATGTCCTCTCCCGCATATAGCATCCTGGCGAGATAGTATACGGCCGCATCCGGGTCCGAACCCCTCATACTCTTGATGAACGCGGAGATTGTGTCATAGTGGTTGTCCCCATCCTTGTCATATCCGAGGACCCTTTTTTGAATGCAGGACGATGCCACATCCACCGTGATACGTATCTTCCCGTCATCGGAGCGGTCCGTGGTCAACGCACCGATCTCCAATGCGTTCAGGGCAGCCCTGGCATCGCCGTTGCACATGTCTGCAAGGAATTCTGCCGCATCATCCTCGAGGATGACATTGTTGTTACCTAATCCCTTCTCCTTGTTCTCTGTGGCGTTTTTCAGGATCCTGACGATATCATCCTTGGTCAACGGTTTCAATTCGAAGACGGTGGAACGTGATATCAGCGCCCTGTTCACTTCGAAATAGGGATTCTCTGTGATCGCACCGATGAGGATGACTGTTCCGTTCTCTACGTATGGCAGAAGGAAGTCCTGTTGGGCCTTGTTGAATCTATGGATCTCGTCGATGAACAGGATAGTTCTCTTCTCGTGCATCCCGAGGCGATCCTTCGCGTCGTTCACGGCCTCCTCCATGTCCTTCTTTCCGGATGTGGTGGCATTGAGTTCTGTGAAATGTGCTTTCGTAGTATTGGCGATGACCTGTGCAAGGGTCGTTTTTCCGGTACCCGGAGGTCCATAGAATATCAGGGAACTGATCCTGTCCGCTTTGATGGACCTGTACAGCAATTTGTCCTTTCCGAGGATGTGTTCCTGGCCGACGACCTCGTCTATGGTGGTCGGTCTGACCCTACTAGCAAGCGGTGCATCGTTCTTCAGAATGCCCTGTCTTGTGAACTCGAAAAGGTCCATGTACCCGAATGTCTTCTCTCATTTTAGTACTTGTATGTATCATCATTCACCGTTCATGCGGAAATTTGAGGCCATTCTTCAAGCGTAGATTTATATAAGGTATCCACTTAATCCGCCTTACTCGGTGAACGATATGGGAAGAATCAGACCCACATACATCAAGAGAGTGTCTCTCGAACTCGTCAACAAATATCCTGGCCAGTTCAGCACTGATTTCGAGGCAAACAAGGAGATGGTCGACAACCTGACCGATGTTCAGACGGTTACCATGAGGAATCGCATCGCTGGTTACATCACTCGCTATCTCTCCCACAGCGAAATCTAAACCTCTTATCTTGAAAAAGAATAAAATCCGCTAAATGCCCGCGTGGGGTAGCTTGGATATCCTGTGAGATTGCGGATCTCTTGACCCGGATTCGAATTCCGGCGCGGGCACCACCTTTTCCACTTCAATTCATGGACGAGAGTCCCGAGGACTGTTCATTCTTCTGATTTTTCCTCGGGCCATACCTTCTGTTTGATCTCACTGTCTCCCGGTGGTAGGATCCTGGAGATCTCCTCTTCCGGTACGTTGAATTCCTTAGCCATCATGGCAGCGGTCTTTCCTGCTTTTCCTCTTCCGGGGACGATTACGAAATACTTGTTGGAATGGGATTTGACGGCATCCAGGGGTCCGCACATGACCTTCCTCTCGTTCTGGAAGATGATCTCTCCGACGGCCAGTTCCATGGGCAGGTGGAACTCGTAGTTCCTCTTTCCGCGGATGATGAATGCACCTCTGGGAACGAATTCTCCCGCCTCGGGTGTCTTACTCACCTGATCGGGATATACCCAGTATGCACTGCCATCGCTCAATGCAGCGACCCATCCCTTAGATTGTGCGAGTGCGAAGTGACATGCTTCCCTCAGGTCGACGTCCTCTGCTAGTTGTCCATCCTTGAGGATGGTGGACGGTGCACCGTGTAGGTCGGCGTGAGCGTAACAGTCCTTGTCCTTCAGGTGCTTCTTGACGATGTTGTCGTTGGTGTGGGCATCCTTTCCTGCGATGACCATCTTGCCGTTCGAGGTGAAGAACCACTTGTACCTTTCGAACCAGAACTGTTTTGTGGGCTGAACCCTGTTGGCACGTGCCAGTTGTTGTTTGTTGAATCCCTTGAGTCTCTTCTCGTAGGTGGCCTGACTGTCCTTAAGGGCCTCCAATGCCCTGTTGGCCTTGTCATTGATCTCCTTCCCCTGTTGATAGATGTCGGAAGCGTTGGCATCCAATCCTTTGGTGTAATCGAGCGTGACGATCTGCTCTCCCAATTTGGCCGTCACCTTGTTCTTGGAAGGGTCTATGGCAGTGACGAATGGGATCTTCATGGCACCCTCCTTGAGTTTGTCCCATGTAAGTCTGGCACTCTGTGTGTTCAGCACCTTGAGGAGCTCATCCGCCTGTTGGTAGCACTCGTACAGGGAATCAGCCTTGGCTCTGAGGGAGTCCGCTTCCGCCTTGTAGTCATCGATGGTCTCGGTCTGCTTGTCTATCCTGCGTTTGAGCTTCTCCAGTTCCGGATCGACGTATTCCTTCTCCTGTGTGGCGGAGATCCTTTTCATCAATTCGTCGATTGCCGCGGAGAGTGTCGGATATGCAACCTTCTCCTTGTCGGAATAGATGGACAGTTCCGTGGGGGTGATGTCCACGATCTCTCCCTTGTCATCGAGGTACATCGTAGGGGAGGTCTCCTCGAACGCCCTGCTGACCAAACCCTTCATACTGTTCCAAAGGGTCTGTATCTTGGTATCGTCCAATTCGGACGTGGGTGTGTTCTTGGGGATGTCCGCAAGTTTACAGACCTCTTCCGCATACTGTCCTCCGAGACTGATTCCCGTTGCGAGTGTCCTGACAACATCCGATGTGGAGTTCTTGATGATCTCGACGAACTCTTCGAACGGGGATACGGTGGGATCGAAACGTGCCTTGGGCATGACGTAGTCGGATCCGGGCCTTACGCTCCTGTCCCTCATGGTCTTGTGGATGAGACAGTTCTCGATCTTTCCGTTGTTGACGAGGAGGATGTTCCCTCCGCCGAACAGTTCGAAGATCAGTTGGTATTCGAAGTCCGCTTTGAGGATCTCCATGACGAGGACCCTGTCGAAACCTACCTGCCAGGTCCTTCCGATACGAGCGTTGTCGATGTACTTCCTGAGGTATGTTGCGAAAGAGAGCGGGTTCATGGGAGTCTCAGGTTTAGTAGCGGGCATGTATAGCCATTTGCTGTCCTTGAAGTAGAGGTCGGCCTTTCCCTTTCCGGACACATTGATCCTGAAGAGCATGGTGCCTGAGTCCCATTGGAAGATCTTGTCCATGTGGCTACCCTCGAGGGCGGCCAAATCCTTGGCAAGTGCTCTGACGTCAAAGGAACTCATCTCTTTCTTCATACGCTACCGATTGTAGGCGTATTGGATAAACGTTAGCCTCTGTAATTGGTGTTGGTGGAGGTTATTTCATGGAGAGGGTTGCTTCTTAGCCGATAGCTTTATAATTGATATCGCAATAGCCACCTTTGACGCCGACGTGGCTAAGGGGTATAGCGGCGCCTTGGTAAGGCGCAGGTCGCGGGTCCGATTCCCGTCGTCGGCTCTCTTTTACATTCTCATTCGGTTACGGTAACGTATCTCGAAATCGGTTTTTTGGAAGAACCGTATCAATCGTGAAAATGTGTAATGTGGCCCCGAAGGGCCGTTGTACGTAGTTTAAGCCATCCTGTAGAAGACGAATCCGGACCAGATTTTGGGGAAGAAGAAGGTGGTCTTCTTGGGCATCCTCTTTCCAATGGCGGAGAGGTCCCAGATATCCTGGAGGCTGGGGTCGTTGAGGATGATGGCGAGGTCGTACTGTTTGTCTGCCATCTTCTTCATGACGGAATCGGTCTCCGCATCGTATGCGACAGAGGATTTACCTTCGTCGGCCTTGTAGATGCCGTTGATGACCAGTTCCTGTGCGATGTAGGTGTCGAGGTCCCACATAGGGTCCTCCTGACCTCCATAGTCCGCAAGGAGGCACTTTCCGGATTTGAAGTAGAGTCCCATCTTGTGGTCCTTGAGCCTGGCGAGCATGTCCTCGGGGGACTCTGCCTCCTCGACGGTGAGGGTCTTGGAGAGCTTCTTGATGGCGCTGTTCTCGCCGATGTCCTCTGCGGTGATCAGCCTGTGTGTGGGCCAGATGACGAGTCCCTCATCGTCCGCAGCGACGAGTGTGGCAAGGACGTAGGATCTCTTCTCGTTTCCGGGGTTCTCGAGGGAGAAGTTGAGTGCGGTCTCGTACCTGTGGTGACCGTCCGCGATCATCATGCTCTGATCCTTCAGTTCCTCGGTGATCCTGGAGGTGACGCTCTCGTCGGAGATCTTGAAGTACTCGTGCCTGACACCGTCCTTGTCGGTATAGTCATACATCTTCTCCGCAGCATCCTTGATGGCCGCATTGAGCTCCGCGGTGAATCCGTCATAGATTCCGAAGATGGATTCGAGGTGGGTCTCCATGTCCCTGAGGAGGTTGAGACGGTCCGCCTTGACCTTGGAGAAGGTCTCTTCGTGGGGGACGATGTTCCCTTCGTCGAAACTCTCGGTCTTCAGGAGTCCTGCGAGTCCGGTCCTGACCCTTGTGGTTCCCTTGTCATCGAAGGTCTGCTTGTAGAGGTAGAATGAATCGGTGTCCTGTACGAGGGAACCGTCAGCGATTGCCGCGTCAAGCTCCTTCCTGGAGTTGAGGTATCTGCCATTCTCCGGCATCAGGGTGAACCTGGTGACGTTGTTGGGCTTTGACTGCAACTCTGCGAGATAGTCGGGTCCGATGACATCATAAGGAGGGGAGATACGATCCTCGATCGTCTCTTCGTTCTTCAATGCGGGCCTGAATCCTGGGAAAGGCACGAAAGTGACCATTTTATTCTACACCTATGTGAAGGATGGTGCCCCCATTATTAAGGGTTATTAGGGGTGCGCGCATGGCGCGACCCCAATGAAAAATCGGGATCAACAGATCCTTGGGACGGGATCGCCGGTCGGTGGTTCGAGGATCCTCTTTCCTCCGACGGCGGTCATCATTATGACGCGGGGCACATCGGAGGCCACTGCGTGACCGATGCATGCCGCGTTCTTACCGAGAGGGTGGGAATGAAGTGTCTTGAGGATCTCCTCCTCCATCTCGGGGACACATGCAATGACGACCTTTCCCTCGTTTCCGATGGACAGGGGGTCGATTCCCAACATCTCGCATGCATTGACGACACCGTCCCTGAGGGGGATGTCGTTCTCGCGGATCTCCATACCGATACCTGATTTGGAGCACCACTCGTTGAGGGTGTTGGCGAGACCTCCTCTGGTGGGATCCTTCATGGTGACGATACCTCCTGTCTTGAGTCCCTCTGCGATGAGTCCGTTGAGGGGTGCGACGTCGCTCTTGATCTCGCTCTCGAATCCGTAGCCCTCTCTGAACGAGAGGAGCGCAACACCGTGGTCTCCGATGTATCCGGAAACGATGATGGAGTCGCCGGGTCTGACGTTGTTGTCCGTGGCCCATTTGGAATCCACCTTCCTGTACTGTGATGCGACCTCCAGGTTGTGGTCCATGTAGGGTGACCTCTTTCCCACTGCGGAAGTGACCATGTACAGCTGATCGGCTGCACCTGCATCGACGACCTTCGTGTCTCCGGTAGCTACGGGGACGCCGCAGGATGCGCAGGTCTCTCCGACGGACCTCATGACCCTGTCGACGATGTCCATCTCCAATCCTGCCTCGATGATCAGTGCGCAGGAGATGGCGAGAGGTGTAGCACCCATGACGGAGATGTCGTTGACGGTTCCTGCAACGGAGAGCGAACCGATGTCGCCTCCGGGGAAGAACAATGGTTTGACGGTGTGGCCGTCGCTGGTGAAAACGATGTCATCGACGACAGCGGAATCGTCCAGAGCATCGAGTGGCACGGAGAAGTTCATCTTCGGGAAGTGTGCAGTGACGTGCTTCGAGATGAAGTCCTGCATCACCTCTCCTCCGGAGCCGTGATTCATCGTGATCTTTGTCATAATCCCTGCATATCCAACGTGTGAATTAAGCTTGTGGTATAGGTCGTGCATGCGGACGGAGAAATTGACAAACTCCGTAAATAGAGGTACACCAATCGCAATGGCGGACTTGTGAGGTAGGGGATATCCTATCGGTCTTCGGAACCGAGAACCCGGGTTCAAATCCCGGCAGGTCCACATACAATCATCTGATTATCACAGAGGAGTATGGGATGGATTTCATCGATTATGTACCAGAGATGGGAAGTTACACTCTTCCGGACGGATTGAGGGGACTCTTGGAGGGGAAGACACCCGAGGAACAGACCGATAACTTCGTTATGACGATGCAGCATTTTGCCGGAAAGAGCCTGAGGTTCGATTGTAAGAGGCCGGTTCCGGAGGATCTGCGTTATACCCATCCTTTGGAAGAGGACGAATATCTCCAGGCGATAATCGTCGACAAGGGCTTCATCGTAGGTGCAAGGATCAATGATGTCCATCTTTTCGTTGACAGACCACATTGCGTTTCCGTGTACTACGCTTCCGATAACAACGGTGCCGGATACAAGGAATATGAGGAATACAGGTATTTCGTGCCATTGCACAAGGATGTGCTACAGTATCGTCAATCTATGACTCAATGAGGTGTCATGATGATCGTCGACGTCAGCAAGAAGGTACTCATCGTTGGTCTGGGACTATTGGGTGGAAGCTATGCCAGGGCCCTGAAGCGTTTCGGATTCCACATCTCTGCCATAACGCTGGATCAAAGTTCCATAGACTATGCGATCGGAGAGGGTATAATAGATGAGGGTTCCATCGATCTGGATGAAAGGATGATCGGTGAAGCGGACCTCGTGATCTTCGCACTGTATCCTCACGTCTTCGTGGATTGGATCGAAAGGAATCAGGGTCTCCTCAAGAGCGGTGCGCTCATCACCGACGTCACGGGTGTGAAGAGCAGCATCGTCTACCGTATACAGGATGTGCTTCGCGAGGATGTCGAATTCATCGCTGCACACCCGATGGCGGGTCGTGAGGTGTCCGGTGTGGAGAACAGTACGGCGGATATGTTCGTTGGAGCGAACTATATCGTCACCCCCACATCGAAGAATTCACCAGATGCGATACAGACATGTATGGAGTTAGGAAGACTGCTTGGTTTTTCAAACGTTGCCACCCTGACTCCCGAAGCCCATGATGAGATGATCGGTTTCCTCTCACAGTTGACACACTGTATCGCCATCACCCTGATGACCTGCAACGATATGGAAGATCTGGAGAAGTTCACGGGAGACTCCTTCCGTGACCTCACGCGTATCGCCAAGATCAACGATCAGATGTGGAGCGAACTGTTCGTAGCCAACAAAGGTCCGCTTCTGGATCAGATGGACAACTTCATCGACAAGTTCAACGAGTTGAGATCGATGTTGGAATCCGAGGACATCGAGGGTATGAGGCGTATGATGCGTCGTTCCACCGAACGTAGGGTTGCCTTCGATAGAAAGAAGTGATGAGGAAACGGTTCCGGTCGTACTTCGACCGGATCATGACCTCAATTCTCCTCCACGTAGCTGTATTTGGAATCCATGAAGAAACTGAGTACGACCGCTAGGAGGAACACGGCATCAACGATGAGGAATGCGAGACAGATTCCGTTCCCGAAGATTCCGATCACGAAGTCTGTCAGTGCCGGGAAGAGGTTCATGTCCTCGAATCTGAGCAGACCGGTTCCCTGAAGTCCGAAGTGCTCCTGCATCCCGTTGTATATGCTTGCGGCGAATTCGGAATCCATCTTGCTGGAGATG
>JAFVZR010000077.1 GCA_017508065.1 Candidatus Methanomethylophilaceae archaeon | reverse complement strand
TCTCGTCGATGTGTCCGATGCATCTGCGCGTGTACACGGGTTTGCCGTCCCTCTCACCCGTCCTTTCATTCGTGTATACATACACGTGATTGTTGGTCTTGTTCCTCAGATATACGAGCGATGACACACTGATGTATAATGAATCATTATACAAATAGTTTGGTAATTATACATATGCTTTTAACGAATTCCACTACAATATTCAGGGGATTAGAAGGGACTCTTTCTTTATCCTATATTATTATAATAAGGAAAAAAACCTACATCCATCATAATCCTATTGCTCAGATAGGTATCATTTATAATAGTAAAACTTAAATACTGTATCAAATGGAAATCAACCAAAAATTTTTCAGAGGTTTAAATTCAAATCACAACCATAGCCAAATCAACCACTTGCGAGGCCTATCCGGCCGAGCTGAAGAGGTGAGATAGCATGGTTGACACAAAGATCGATTACACGATGATTCTCAGGCGTTACGACGCAGAAGCTGAGAACAACGACTCTCCTGAGGCAATCGCAGCAAAGATGTTGCCTACCGACGCAGCACTCAAGGAAGTCGCAAGCGCAGTCCTCTACATGAAGTTCAAAGAGGTCGGACCCGCAGTCACCGCAGCACTCCAGGTTCACGAGCCCCTCGACATCATCAACAAGGGACTTGTCGCTGGAATGGAGATCGTTTCCCTCCTGTACGCACAGCACGTCTACTACCTCCCCGAGATCATGATGGCAGCAAAGGTCATGGAAGTCGGAATCGCGATCGCAGAGAAGCAGGTTCCCGGCGGAAGGGCGACCAAGGGTAAGATGGTCATGCACGCAGCAGAGGGAGACCCCCACGACATCGGAAAGAACATCGCAGCCGTCATGATGAGGGCAGCAGGTTACACCGTCGTCGACCTCGGAAAGGACGTCCCCGTAGATGATGTCATCGCATCCGTCAAGGAGGAGAAGCCCTTCATGGTCTCCGGTACCGCACTCATGACCACCACCATGACCGCAATGAAGGATGGTGCAGCGATCCTCGAGAAGGAAGGAATCAACATCCCCTACATGGCAGCAGGAGGAGCAGTCAACAGAGACTTCGCCGAGTCCTTCAACCTCGGAATCTACTCTGCAAAGGCCCCCATGACCCCTCTCATCGCAGAGAAGGTCCTTGCCGGATATGATTGGAAGAAAGTCCGCGAAGAGTGGGACTCTATCGTCGGAGGTGCATGATAATGGCTAAATTCACTAAGATGGCATATGACAACGCGGACGACATGGTCTTCGGACACGCAAAGAAGCCTGTCTCCTACGGTTGCGGAATCAAGGTCGGAGCAGGATACGTCATCCCCGAGCTCAACTACGCACCCAGGCCCGGAACCGAGAAATCAGTAGAGAGAATCACCAAGGAGTACGTCGATTACATCTCCAAGGATGCGATCGAGAGAGCACTCACCCTCGGATTCCCCAACCTCCAGCTCGAGACCGAGTGGGTTTCCCAGATGGGAACCGTCAAGGGAATGGGAGCATCCGTCGTTGCAGGACAGAAGGCAATCACCGAGAAGTACCACAAGGAGTACGGAATCAACCTCGCCGTCAGGCACACCATCCCCGACCAGCGTGAGGCCGAGCAGGGACTCAGGAACGGAATGGACTCCAAGTTCAACTACCCCGAGAAGTTCTGGGAGTGCTGTGAGATCGTCTGCGAGAACGGTGGAGACCTCCTCTCCGTCGAGTCCGTCGGAGGAAAGGAGTTCGCTGACTACGCAGTCACCCACGGTGACATCACCGCATTCCTCTTCGGAGTCGGTTACCTCGGATCCATCGACATGGAGCACATCTGGACCGAGATGGCGAACATCGCCAAGAAGCACGGAACCGTACTCGGTGGAGACACCAACTGTTCCGGAGCGAACGTCTCGATGTTCATGGCAGGAGGAATGCTCGACAACGATGTCCAGAAGACCTTCTCCGCAGTCACCAGGTGTATCTCTGCCGCAAGGACCCTCGTCGCACCCGAGTGCGGTGCATCCGGACCCGACAAGGACTGCGGTTACGAAGGAGTCATCGTCAAATCCATCACCGGTCTTCCCGCCGCACAGGAGGGTAAGAACTGCCAGTGCGCACACGCAGACCTTCAGGGTAACCTGATGGCACAGATCTGTGATGTATGGTCCAACGAGTCCGTCGAGTACCACCCTGAGTTCGGAGGATCCTCCGTCCAGTGCTGGCTCGGATCCCTTGGATACGAGGTCTCCCTCATGAACACCTCCATCGCAGCCGGTCAGCAGAAGACCCTCAGGGACCTCTACATGCTGTCCGACAGGACCCGTGGACCCGAGGGATACGTCCTCGCATACGACAACGCATGGAAGGTCGGAAAGGCAATCACTGAGTTCGGTGACAACTACTACCTCCGTGCAAAGGCAGCCGGTATCACCGGAGCCAAGATCATCCGCGAGGGATACGACAAGAAGGAGCTCGTTCTCACCAAGAAGCAGCTCGATGTCCTTGACAAGATCATCAAGGAGCTCGAGGCACTGCCCGACGACGAGGACAAGTTCTACGACTACTGTGTCAAGAAGTACAAGGACGATGTCCCCACCTTCAACCCCAAGTCCTACGGGTTCTGAGGTCTAAACAGAGGGGTATAACCCCTCTTTCAAACACTTTACAAACCAGGCCCCGCGCTCATTGTAATCCCTTACTACCGTTCATTATGGTATTATCCTCCTATGGGGCCTGGTACCTCCGTGACCATGTGATCGGAAGTTCCCTCACCCTACTGGCTTATATTTTGAATCGTTTCCGATTATCGAGGCGGAACCATGGCTGACGAACGATCGATAGACGTCCTTCTGGGCGATCCCAAGAGGGCCCTGAGGAGCATGATGCTCCCGTTCATCATCTCGTACATGGTGGTACAGGTCAACCTTACCGCCGATACTGTGTGGTGTTCCGGTCTCGGTTCCGTCGCGAGCTCGTCCGTCTCCAGCATGGCACCCATGGTCTGGATCATAGCCGATATCGGTACCGGGTTGGGTGTCGGTGCCTCCGTGGCCATAGCGAGGGCCATAGGCCGCGGAGATATGGAGAGGGCCAATAGGCTATGCTCACAGATGGTGGCCTTCTCACTGTCGATATGTGCTGTCGTCACGGTCGTCCTCTATGTCCTATTGAGGCCGATCATCCATGTGATAGGGGCATCCGATATCGAGGACACGTGTGTGGCGTACATGATGCCCATGGTCCTGCTCAGTGTGTTCACCATCATGGAAGGTATCTTCGCGGGATTGATACGTTCCGAGGGTGCCGCAAGGAGGGTCATGGTCCTGATGGTCATGGTGGCTGCGATAAACATCGTTCTGGATCCGATCCTGATCTACGGTCTCGGGATGGGTGTGATGGGAGCGGGATTGGCCACCGCACTGTCCACCGTACCGTCCGTACTGTTGGCCATACATTGGTACAGGTCCGGTCAGATGAACCTGAGGATCTCCCTCAAAGGGTACCGTCTCATCGTTTCGGACATCAAGGACCTGTTGTATGTCGGTGTCCCCAAGGTGACCGAATCCATGATCATCAACGTGATGACGTTCGTCCAGATCTTCTTCGTTATCATCTGTGCCGGAACCGTGGGGTCCATGATCTTCAACATCCCATGGCGTTACGTCTCCATAGGTATCATCCCGGCCATAGCCATCTGTGCCGCGATGGTGCCGATATGTTCGGC